>CANGSN010000068.1 GCA_947455805.1 Planctomycetota bacterium | reverse complement strand
GGCGCCGGCGAAGGACGAGGGCAACGACACGGCGAAGGCCGACGCCGGCAAGCCGGACGCGAAGAAGGACGACGCGAAGGGCGACAAATCGGACGAGAAGCAGGACGGCAAGAAGGCCGACGAGCCCGCGTTCACGCCGCCGGACCTCGGCCCGCTGCCGACGCCGCTCGGCGGCTACGGCTTCGCGGCGATGCCGGAGCCGAAGGAGTTCGCGCTGGTCGGCGCCACGCTGTGGACCAGCGACGGCCGCGGCAACCTGCGCGACGGCGCCGTGCACGTGCGCGGCGGCAAGATCGTGTTCGCCGGCCCGCGCAGCGAGATGGCGAAGCTGCCGGCCGACGTGCCGGTGATCGACGCCACCGGCAAGCACGTGACGCCGGGCCTGATCGACTGCCACAGCCACACCGGCATCCGCCGCGGGGTCAACGAAGGCGGCCAGGCGGTCACCGCCGAGGTGCGCATCGAGGACGTGCTCGATCCCGACGACACCGACTGGTACCGCCAGCTCGCCGGCGGCGTCACCATGGTCAACCAGTTGCATGGTTCGGCGAACGCGATCGGCGGCCAGAGCCGCACGACGAAGGTGCGCTGGGGCGCGAGCAACCCGGACGACATGCACTTCGCCGGCGCACGGCCGGGCATGAAGTGGGCGCTCGGCGAGAACCCGCGCGGCGCCAACGGCGGCGTCGGTTCGCGCTACCCGAACACGCGCATGGGCGTCGAGGCGCTGCTGCGCGACCGTTTCCTCGCCGCCGACACCTACCGCCAGCAGCACGCCGCCTACGAGGCACTGGCGCCGGCGCAGCGCGCCAAGGTGCTGCCGCCGCGGCGCGACCTCGAGCTCGAGGCGATCGGCGAACTGCTCGCCGGCGCGCGCTGGATCCACTGCCACAGCTACCGCCAGGACGAGATCCTGATGCTGTGCAACCTGGTGCGCGAGCGCGGCATCAAGGTCGGCACGTTCCAGCACGTGCTCGAGGGCTACAAGGTCGCCGACGAGATCGCGCAGAACGCCGTCGGCGCGTCGTCGTTCACCGACTGGTGGGCCTACAAGTTCGAGGTCTACGACGCGGTGCCGGGCAACGGGGCCCTGCTGCACGCGGCCGGCGCCGTGGTGTCGTTCAACAGCGACAGCGACGAACTGGCGCGCCGCCTCAACACCGAGGCCGGCAAGGCGGTGAAGTACGGCGGGCTCGCGCCGTGGGACGCGCTCACGTTCGTGACGCGCAATCCGGCGATCCAGCTCGGCGTCTTCGAGCGCACCGGCTCGCTGACCGCCGGCAAGGATGCCGACCTGGCGTTGTGGAGCGACGATCCGCTGAGCTACGCGGCGCGCTGCGAAGCGACGTGGGTCGACGGCCGTCCGCTGTTCTCGCTCGCCGCCGACGCGGAAGCGCGCACGCGCATCGCCGCCGAACGCAAGCGGCTGATCCAGAAGGCTCTCGACGGCGGCAAGGCCGGCGGCGGCGGTGGCCGCGGCCGCACCGCGCGCGAACGCGATCCGAAGGACGCCTACTGGGCCGCCGAAGACCTGACCGGTTCCTACTGCTGCCGCGACGCAGGAGCTCGCTGATGGACACCCGCATGCACCGTTCGTTCCGGACGACGTTGTTCGCCTTCGCCTCGCTCGCCCTCGCCGCGCTGGCGCCGGCCCAGGATCTCGGCACCAAGGCGCCGAAGCAGACCGCACCGATCGTGCTGCAGAACGCCGTGCTGCACACGGTGACCGGCGGCATCGTGCTCGGCGGCACGCTGTGGTTCCACGACGGCCAGATCCGCGGCGTGCTCGCCGCCGACCAGAAGCTCGAACTGCCACCCGGCAGCAAGCCGGAGGTGATCGACCTGCAGGGCAAGCACGTGTTCCCCGGCATGATCGCGGTGAACACGCAGCTCGGCTTGACCGAGATCCTCTCCGTGCGCCAGACGGTCGACACCGACGAGGTCGGCGACATGTCGCCGGAAGCGAAGGCGCTCGTCGCCGTCAACCCGGACTCGACGGCGATCCCGGTCGCGCGCAGCAACGGCATCCTCGCCGCCGGCGTGTTCCCGGTCGGCGGGCTGATCCCCGGCCGTGTGTCGGTGATCCAGCTCGACGGCTGGACCAACGACGACATGAAGGTGCGCGACGACGCCGGCCCGGTCGTCGCCTGGCCGGGCCTCGGCGGCGGCGGCGGCTTCAGCCGGCGCTTCGGCCGCGTCGGCGACGACGGCGAAGGCAGCGTCAGCGACGCGGCGAAGAAGTCGCGCCAGCGCATCGACGACGCGTTCGCCGCGGCGCGCGCATGGCTCGACGCGTTCACCGCCGATCCGACGATCGGCGTCGACCTGCGCCACCAGGCTCTCGTGCCCGCGCTGCGCGGCGAGACGCCGGTGTTCCTGCTCGCCGACGACGTCGAGCAGATCGAGTCGGCGGTCGGCTGGGCGATCGGCAGGAAGCTGCGCCCGGTGGTCGTCGGCGGCCGCGACGCCGCGCTGTGCGGGCCGCTGCTGAAGGACCACCAGGTGCCCGTCGTCGTCACCGGCGTGCATCGCCTGCCGCGCCGCGACGACAGCGCCTACGACGAGGCGTTCACGTTGCCCAAGCGCCTCGTCGACGCTGGCCTCACCATCAGCCTCGCCACCGGCCAGGACTTCAGCTTCGACCGCAACCTGCCCTACCACGCGGCGACCGCGGCGGCCTACGGGCTCGGCCGCGACGCGGCGTTCGCGGCGATCACCATCGAGGCGGCGAAGGTGCTCGGCATCGCCGACCGGCTCGGCTCGCTGACGGTCGGCAAGGACGCGACGCTGTTCGTCGCGACCGGCCATCCGTTCGACCTGCCGACGAAGATCGAGCTGGCGTTCGTGCGCGGGCGGCGGGTCGACCTGAGCAACAAGCAGACGGTGCTGGAAGCGAAGTACCGCGAGCGCCTGCGCCAGCTCGGCCGCTGACGCGGCGTCATCCGTCAGCAGCCACCAGCCGCCCGGCTGTCGCCGAGCCCCTGGCCATCAACTCACCGCGGGCTGACGATCATCGCGCGCAACACGGAATCGAAATCTGAAAGAGCTCTGAGCCGTTCGGAGTCGACGGAGGCGCCGGCAACGCCAAGCTCTGGATTGGTATCCAGCCCAGCTCGTACGACATATCGCACGCCTTCATGCATTACGATGGACACCGCTTCGTGGGGGTGTCGGCGCCGGGCATTGTTCTCCTTCGTCCTCACCGGCAACCCTTCGCGCTCCCCTCTCTGAACGCGCGCCATCAAGTCACGCTTCAGAGGCCTAAGGGCATTCCCGGCCACCAAGAGATACGCATCTTCCGCCTTGTCCAAACGACCGATTGCATCATCCACGATGCTTCGGACTGCGGGCAGGTCCTCAGCCTTGACCCGGCCCCTGGAGCTTATCTCGGGGCGTCCAGACTGCGTCAACAGGCGATTGACCTTGGCCAAGCGGTCTCGGTCAGCAGGGTCAGAGAGCGCCGCAAGCTCGATCCAAGCAGGTCCCCGTTCGTCTTCTTGCACTCCAAGCCCCGTCGCGCCTGCGACATCGACGGAAACGGGCAATACAGATCGCGCCGACGGGGCAGGCGATTGGCCACTTTGAGAATGCGGCACTTCTGGAAGTGATGCGGGAAGAGGCTGCAAGATGGTGTCAGCGGACAATGCACGGTAGGCGATCAAGCCAACAGTGGCACCGACGACCAATACGCCGATCAAGAGTGTCCTTCTCATGCAAGAACTTCCTTGGCTTGGGCCGAGCCCGATCAGCCTGCAGCCTTCTCACTTGAGAATAGCGCCCCCCCCACAATACAAGAGCCTAGTCCATATCGAGGAGATACTCCTCACCACCGATGCGGTGACTTCGGCTTCTTGACGAGCCTTAGCACGTCCGCCGGGCCCGGCACGAGCCGCGCCGCACCCGCCGCGCGGAGCCGTTCGGCGTGGGCCTCGGCGGCGATGCCGTGTGGCGCGATCGCCAGCGGCACGACGCCCGCAGCACGCGCTGCCTGCACGTCGCTCGGGTTGTCGCCGAGCATCCAGGCCGAAGTGACCTCGAGGCGCTGCAGCGCCAGACGCACCGGTGCTGGATCGGGCTTGCCGGGGCCGTCTTCGCTGCAGACGACGGTGCGCACGAACGGCGCGAAGCCGTGACGCCCCAGCACCGACTCGGCGAGCCGCCGCGGACAACTCGTCACCACGCCGAGCGGCCAGCGCGCCGCCAACGACTGAACCACCGACGGCTCGACCAGCGCTCGGCGGCCTTCGATGTCGGCGAGCACGCCGTCGAGATCGAGCAGCAGCGCTTCCGGCGCCAGCGCCGCGGCGACGGCCCGCTGCAGCCGCGCGCACGCGTTCGCGTCGGCGGGCACGGAGATCCGACAACCGTCGGCGATGGCCTGTACGGCGATGCCGAGCCCGGCCAGCGCATCGCAGAGCCAAGCCGAGTCCGGCGTGCGCACGTCGACGACGTCGTCCGCGGACGGCAACAGCTCGAGCCCGAGCTGCTGCAGCTGCAGCGCCAGCGCCTGCCGACCGCTCATCGCGCGTCGGCGCGGCGGCTGCCGAGGTACTGCCAGATCGCCTCGAACTGCTTCGCCGCGTCGCCGCCGAGCACTTCGCCGAACGCGGTCTTGCCCTTGTCGTCGGCGTACTTCGGCATGCGCGCGTCGGGATCGAGCCGCGGCGGGTTGGCGAGCCAGCGCGTGTAGTACTCGTGGCGCAGGCGAGCGCGCGCGGTCAGCAGCTCGATGCCTTCGCGTTCGAACACCTGCACCGCCGGCTTGTCGCCGAGCGCGTGGCACTGCACGCAGCCGAAACCGGTGCCCTGCTGCAGCAAGCGTTCGCCGTGGATCGTCAGCTGCGCGTCGGCGCCACCCGGCGGCTCGTCCTTGTCGCCGTAACCGTGCTCGCGCACGAGGCCCGCCGTGATCGCCGCACCATGGTGCTCGAACGCCGGCATGCGTGCGGTGAGCCACGGCCGCGGCGACTTCTCCTGGCCGGTGACGAAGCGCGCGAGCCACGACGGCTGCAGCTTGCCGCCGGCCCACGTCAGCGCCGGCACGCCCTGCGCGACCGGATCCTGGTCCTTCGGTAGCGGTTCCTTCTGGCCGGCGATCGCCGCCCAGCGCGCCCACGTCGACGGCTGGCCGTCGAGAGCGTGGCACGACGTGCAGCGGTCGACGACCAGGTGCCGCTGCGCGAAGTCGAGCGGAGCGCGGCGGAACGGCGCTTCTTCGGCGAACGGCAGGAACGCGCGCACCGCGGCGCGCTGCTCCGGCGTGAACTGGTGGCTCGGCGCCTTGTGGTCGTGCGGCTTGTCGGCGAGGCAGCCGCGCTCGGGCTTCAGGTTGCGGAAGCGCGGCCACGGCCGTTCGTCGAGCGGCACCTCGAGTTCGTGGCAGAGCCCGCAGCGGTGCTGCTGCGCCAGCTTCTTGCCGTTCTTCGCATCACCTTGCACCGCCGGCAGCGGCGACGCCGTGCCCGACAGCAGCCACGCCGTGATCTGGCGCGCGTCGTCGAGCGACAGCTTCAGGTCGGGCATGCGCACGTGGCGGTAGTTGGCGCTCGGATCGCGCAGGTAGTCGACCAGCGCCGCGGTGTGCCACTTCTGCGGTACGTGCGCCAGCGGGATGCGCATGGCCAGTGCAGGATCGTCGGGACGGTCGTCGCCGTGCGCGTGGCACGCGACGCAGCCGAGCTGGCGGAAGCGCTGCTGGCCCTTCGCCGCGTCGTCGGCAGCGAACGCCGGCGCTGGCATCGGCCCGCCGAGCGTCGCCAGGTAGGCAGCGAGGTCCTTGGTCTCGGCGTCGCTCAACGCGAACTGCGGCATCGTCGCGTCGGCGCGCAGCGCGCGCGGATCGCGCAGCCACGCGGCGAGCCACGGCGTCTGCACGCGCGCGCCGATCGTGCGCAGGTCGGGCCCGCCGCGGTCGAGTTCTCCGAACGCCGACTCGCCGATGCGCTTCTCCGGGAAGTCGTGGCAGGTCGCACAACGGCGGTCGGTGAACAGCTGCTGGCCCTGCCGCAGCTGCTCGCCGGCGCGGATGTCGGCGTCGTCGGCGGCCCACGACAGCCGCTCCGGGGTCAGCGGCTCGAAGCCGAAGTCGGCGCCGGACCAGAACAGGCGGAACTGGCCGTCGCCCATCGCCTGGCTCTCGAACTCGAGGCGCAGCTCGTTGTCGCCCTTCTTCAGCTTGACGACGTCGGCGGTGTCGATCGGCTTGCCGCGCAGCACGCCTGCGAGCACGGCCTCGCCGTTGACCAGCAGCTTGACGGTGCCGCGCCCTTCGACGCGGAAGCGGCAGCGTTCGCGCGCCGGCAGCACCAGCACCGCCTGGTAGGTGGCGCGGAACAGGCCGGGCGCGACGAACGGCGTCGCCGTCTCGCCGCGTTCGACCGCCAGCGACAGCAAGCGCGCGCGCGTGCTGTGCGTCGTCGTGCGGCCGTCGCCGTCGGTGCGCGCGAACGTGACCTTGGCGCCCTGCACGCGCGCCCCTTGTGGGGCGGCGCTGGCGACAGCGATCACCGGCGCCGAGGCAGGCGACGAAGCCAGCGCCGACGGTGCGGGATCCTGCGGCCACGACAACCAGGCGCTGGCAGCGACCCAGGCCAACAGCGGTGCGACCAGCGTGCGCATCAGCGCGCCCCCTCCTTCGGGAAGCCGGGGTCCTTGGCCAGCGCGTGGATGCTGTTGTGCAGTTCGCCCTTCACGCCGCGGCCGTCCTTCGCGTCGAGGTCCCAGGTGATCTTCATCTGGTGCACCGGCCGCATGCCGTCGATCTGCAGGAACACCGTGCGGCCGTCGGGCGACAGGGTCGCCTTGCTCACCGGCAGCGGATCGCGGTTCTCCTTGCCTTGCTCGACCTTGCGGTCCGGCTGCAGCACCGAGATCTCGGGCGAGCCGTAGTTCGGCGAGTAGAGGTAGTTCCAGACCTGCACGCCGTAGCTCTCGACGTCGGTCGCGGTCTCCGGGTCGAGCGGCTCGGCGAACGTCAGGTAGACGCCGCGATCGCACGTGCGCAGCGCCACCGGCAGCCCGAGCGGCGCCTGCGTGCGGCGCACGCGGTGGAAGCCGCCTTCGCGCGCGGCGCTGCTCTGCCAGCCCTGCAGGCCGACGACGTAGAGCTGGCCGTCCTTGGCGGAGAAGCGTCCGCGCATGCAGCTCGACGAGAAGTTCGCCGGCAGCCGCACGACGCCGCCTTGCACCTGGCCAGCGACCTCTTCCTTCAGCACGAGGAAGACCGAGCACGTGCCGTACGACAGGTGCAGCAGGCGGCCGGCGAGGTCCCGCCAACCATCGCCGTTCACCCACACCTGGCCGCCGCTCGAGTTGTCGACCTCCATCGGGAACCAGCACAGCGGCAGGTCCGGTTGCTCGGGCACCTCGGCGCGCTGCGCGGTCGGCTTGACGCCGGCGAAGAAGCCGGGCTTGGTGATCCAGTTCAGGCGGCAACGCGGCATGAACGTGCCCTCGTTGTCGCCGCTGGTCAGCACGCCGTCGGGGCCGACGCCGATGCCGTTCGGCGCGCGCAGGCCGGTCGCCATCGTCGTCACCGCGCTGCCGTCCTTGGCGATCTTCAGGATCACGCCGTGGTGCGGCACGATCTGCATGAAGCCGCGGCCGCCCGGGTTCACCGGCGCGCCCTTGCTGACGTAGAAGTCGCCGTTCTGGTCGGTCTGCAGGTCGAACGAGAACTCGTGGAACGCCGGCGTCGCGTAGATCGCGTTGGTCAGGCAGTGGAACTCGTCGGCTTCGCCGTTGCCGTCGCTGTCGCGCAGCACGGTGATGCCGTCGCGGCCGTGCACGTGCACGACGTCGTCGACGATGCGCAGGCCGAGCGGATCGAACAGGCCGGTGGCGAAGCGACGCCACTCGAGGCGCTCGAGCTGCTCGTCGATGCCGCTGACGATCCAGACGTCGCCGTTCCACGTCGACACCGCGGCGCGGCCGTCGCGGAAGAAGTCGAACGCACCGGTGCGCATGCGCGACTGGAACGCGTTCTCCAGCGGGATGGTGATCGTGTCGACGGCGAAGGCGCCGTCGTCGGCTCCGCGCACGCCCTTGGTGACGATCGGCGCGCCCCAGCGCAGCTTCGGCGCATCCTTCGGCAGGCCGGCCGTCCGGTTGCGCATCGAATCCTGCATCATCTGCCGGGAGCGCGCCGCCTCCTGCTTGCCGCCATCGCCGCCGACGCAGACCTGCAGCGACAGCGCGTTCGCGTGCGGCGGAACCTGCAGCAGCACACGACCGTCGCGCGCCTGCAGCGAAGCCCCTTCGCCGAACACGGCGACCGGCAGCTGCTGCACTGGACGTTCGCGCTCGTCTGGGTGCGCCGCGGTGAACACGTCGATCTCCGCGAAGAACGCGCTGCCGCTGCGCACGACGAACAAGAGGCGCCTACACTTCGTCGCCGCCGGCACCGCGACGCCGTGCTGCTCGCCTTCGCCGAGGCTCTTGCTGTCGACGCTCGCGAGCTTCTGCCAGCCCGCCTTCGCCGGATCGGCCGCCGCGGCATCGGCCTTCTCGTCGCCGCTGGCGTAGAGGTCGTACTGCTGCACGCTGCGGTAGCCCTTGTGCCACGTGTAGCTGTGCACCGACTGCACGTCGGCGACACCGCCGAGGTCGACCAGGAAGCGGCCGTCGTCGTCGTCCTTGCCGTCGACCTTGCGCTTGTCGAACCAGACGCTCGCCTGCCAGTCGTCGTCGTTCGCCGCCGCCTTGCCGTCGTGCAGGTTGGGCAATGCGAGTTCACCGTCCTTGCTGCCGTGCGCCACCGCGAAGCCCGGGACGAACGTGACCTTCGCACCCGTTCCGGCCTTGGCCGCGAGATGGTCGTCGGCCGACGGCGCGCCGATCGCGAGGCGATCCCACGCACCGACCGACGAGGCCAGCTCGACACCGTCGGGCTTCGGCGTGCGCCACTGCATCACCAGCGCGTTGGCGCTGGCGCCGTCCGCCGGTGCCGCCAGAGCCGGCAGGTCGGCGACGACGAGCCACTGTTCGCGCTGGCTCGCCGCCAGCTCCAGGTCGCGCTGCAGCAGGCGCGCGGCCGGGAAGCGATAGGCCTCGCGCACCTCCATGTCGCCGATGCGGTAGCGCACCACGGCGCTGTCGCCGCGCAGGTCGTAGCCGAGGAACTGCCCGTGCTCGCGCGGCAGCGGCCCGAACGGGATCGGGCGCGTGTCGCCGAACGCAGCGTCCTTGGCCCAGCCCGGCAGCGGCCGCGTCTCCATCAGCTTGCTGCCGCGCAGCGCCGGCATCGGACCGTGCGAACCGTCGTAGGCCGTGCCACGCAGCCGCAGCCAGCCGTCGGTCCACGCCGCCGCGACGCGCAGCAGTTCGGTGTCGAAGGCGACCGTACCGCCGTCGGTCCGCACGACGAGCGCTTTCGTGGTCGTGCCGCTCTGACCACCCGCCTCGAGCGTCGTGGTCAGGCAGGGCCCGTACTGCATCGCATCGGGTTCCTGGGCGAGGAGGAAGGACGGGAAGGACGCGACGGCAGCGACGATAGGGAGACGCATGCGAAGTGCGATCTTACGGATCGCGGCGCGAGGGGAAGAGGCCGCTTGTCCCGGCTGCGCAAGGAATCGCAGCGCGATGCCGCAGCAGGCGAGGGCGGCGCCGATTTTCACGCCTCGTCGGCGTCCGCAGCCTTCGCCACGCCGGCCGTGACGCAGAAGCGCAGCGCGTCCTCGACCGACATCGACGAGACGCGGACCTTGGTGCGCGGCACCAGGATGGTGAAGCCACCGAGCTGGTAGCTCATCGGCAGGTAGACCGCGACGCGGTCGGCAGCGCCGACGTCGGCGCAGTCTTCGCGCGTCAGGAACCCGACCAGTTCGCTGCCCGGTTGCACCTCGACCAGCACCACCTGGCGGAACGGACGTTCGTCGGCGCTGGCGAACAGCCGCACGACGTCCGCGAGCATGCCGTAGATCGACTTGACCACGGGGATGCGTTCGAGCAGCCGGGTCAGCGCGCCGTAGATGCGGCGCACGACGAACGAGTACATCAGCAGCCCGATGACCAGGATCAGGGCCAACGACAGCAGGAAGCCCATGCCGGGCCAGTAGCTTTCATCCGGCAGGAACAGCAGCAGCAGTTTGCGCAGGAGCGTCTCACCGGCGACGACCGCCGCGTAGGCGAGATAGCCGGTCAGGGCCAAGGGCAGGATCGCGACCAGTCCGCGCAGGAAGAGCTTCGCCAGGAACCGCATGCTCGCCATGGTGCCATGGGGCCGTGGCGGACTGTGCTGCCGGCGAGACAATCCAGGCCGGTGGCAGAACGGTTCGGGCGGGGTTTTCCGGCCACGGGTGCTGGGCTGCGGCCGATCCCGCCGGAGGCACGGGCACCGCGCACTGCCCCATCGGATTGCCGCTCCCGGTATCCTAGTTGCTATCGCGCTGGCTCGTTCCGCGCTGAGGCCCCAATGCACCCTATCCGCTTCCTTCTCACCGTCGCCCCGCTGTGGCTCCTGCTCACAGACACCCTGGTCGCGCAACGGGGTCAAGGCAGCTCGTCCGGCCCCCGCCCTTCGGCCTCCGCGCCACGCCCGTCGTCCTCGCCGCGACCGTCCTCCTCGCCGCGACCGTCTTCGTC
>CANGSN010000067.1 GCA_947455805.1 Planctomycetota bacterium | reverse complement strand
CTGGCAGGCCCTCGTCGGCGCCGGCCGCTCGGGCCGTGGTGCGCGTAGCACCCGGACCATCGCTCGGCGTGTCGATCGCCGGCGGCGCGATCGGCTCGCCGCCGTCGAACGCTCCCGACCAGAAGAACACGCCGAGCGCGAGTGCCAACACCAGGACGACGAGCAACAGCGGCGAACGCATCGGAGGCGGCGCAGCATAGCGGCCCTATGCTGCGCCGCTGCTGCCGATGACCGCCGCCCCCGCTTCGCCTGCCGACCCCGCTTCGCCCGCGGGCTCTGCTTCGCCTGCCGACACCGCGTCTCGCCTGCTGTGGTGGCCACTGCTGGTCCTCGCCATCGCCGCCGTCGCCGGCTTCGTCGCCGCCGTCGCCGTGCGGCTGCCGTATCCGCACGAGCTCGAGTGGATGGAAGGTGCACTCGCCGACCACGCCTGGCGCGTCGCCCACGGCCTGCCGCTGTACTGCGAACCGGGGCCGGAGCACGTGCCGTTCCTCTACGCGCCGCTGCTGTTCTGGCTCGGCGGCCTCGGCATCACGCTCGGTTGCGACGGCATCACCGCGCTGCGCCTGATCGCCACCGGCTTCACGATCGCCAGTGCGATGCTGGTCGGCCACTGGGTGCGCGTCGAGAGCAAGCGCGTGCTGCCGGGCCTCGTCGCCAGCGGCCTGTTCGTCGCCGGCTACGGCTGGCTCGCGTGGTGGTACGACCTCGCGCGCAACGACGCGCTGTTCGTGTTCTGGACCCTGCTGACCGCCTACCAGCTGCGCCACGGCGGGCCGCGGCGCTGGCTGTGGGCGGCGCTGCTGGCGACGGTCGCGGTGCTGAGCAAGCAGTCGGCGTTGATGTGGCTGCCGGCGATCGGCGTCGGCGCCTTGTGCCACGACTGGCGGAACGCGCTGCGCTTCGCCGCGGCGAGCTTCGTGGCGCTGGCGACGGCGCTCGGCGCGCTGCACCTCGCCAGCGACGGCTGGTCGACGTTCTACATGTTCGAGATGCCTCGCCTGCACGGCATCGTCGGCGACCGCAAGCTCGGCTTCTGGACCGAGGACGCGCTGCCGATGCTGCCGCTGCTGCTGCTCGGGCTGTGCGGCTTCGTCGCGCAGTGCCGGGACGGAACCGGGCGCGCGGCGCTGTTCCTGGCAGCACTCGGCAGCGGCGGCCTGATGACGTCGTGGCTGTCGCGCCTGCACGTCGGCGGGTTCGACAACGTGCTGATGTACGGCTTCGCCGGCGCCTGCGTGCTCGGCCCGATCGCCGCCACCGCGCGCGCGCGCTGGCTTGCGATCGCCGGGCCGCTGCTGCTGCTGGCGCAGTTCGGTTGGCTCGGTCACGCGGCTTGGACGCGCGGGTTCGCGACGCTGCTGCCGTCGGCGGCGCACCGGCAGGCACACGACGAACTGGTGGCGTTCGTGACCACGCAACCGGGGCCAGTGTGGATCCCCGCGCACGGCCACGTCAGCACGCGCGCCGGCAAGGGCACGGGTGCGCACGGGCAGGCGATCTTCGACCTGCTGCAGGCGCTGCCGAAGCTGCCGAACGGCCAGTTCGACCTGGAAGCGGCGCTGGTCGACCGCCGCCGCCTCGCCGGTCTGCCGGCGCGCACGCAGCAGGCGATCACGGCCCTGTTCGATCGCACGCATGCCGCACTGCGCGAACGTCGCTTCGCCGCGATCGTCGTCGACGAGGCTGGCGCCGGCATGTTTCCGGCCGTGTTCTTCCTCGGTCTGGCAGGCCCGGACGGCGCGCCGGGCACGGCCGACGATCCCTACGTGCGTTTGCCGGGGCCGCTGCTGCGCGAACCGACGGCGCTGCGGCCGCTGCTCGGCTTCGAGGCGCACTCGCCCTACGCGCTGGTTCCGAGCAAACACTGAACTTCGAGGACGTGCCCGAAGCGTTGCGACGGCGCCGCTGTTCCAAGAATGAGTATGTGCATCCGATGCACGGGCGCAGCTGGAGAATAGAACGGTGCCGTGTCGCCTTTCGCAAAAGCGCTCGCTCGCTCCCGCCCCAAGACCCGCACCAACCGCCGCTGGCTGTTCGTGCCCTACGACCAGCTGAGCGACGGCATCGGACCGCTCGCCAAGGAGCCGCCGCACGAGCTCGGCATCGTGCTGATCGAGAGCCGCGAGAAGGCGGGCCGCCGCCCCTACCACGTACAGAAGCTGGCCCTGGTGCTCGCCAATCTGCGCCACTTCGCGCTCGAACAGCAGGCGCGCGGCGTGCTGGTGCGCCACGTGGCGACCAAGGGCGACTACGCGTCGGCGCTGGCGCCGCTGGCCAAGGAACTCGGGCCGCTGCGCGTGCAGCGTCCGGCCGAACGCGAACTGCGCATCGAGCTGCAGCCGTTGTTCCAGAACGGCGTCCTGGTCGAGGTGCCGCACGAGGGCTGGCTGTCGACGAGCGACGACTTCGCCGCAATCCCCGGCCCGCCGTGGCGCATGGACGCGTTCTACCGGCAGGTCCGCCGCCGCACCGGCGCGCTGATGGCGCGCGGCAAGCCGGTCGGCGGCAAGTTCAGCTTCGACGCCGAGAATCGCCGCGCCTGGAAGGGTGACCCGCCGGCGCCCGCCGAGCCCACCTACGAACCCGACGCGATCACGCGCGAGGTGTGCGAGCTGGTGCGCCGCGACTTCGGCAAGCACCCCGGCACGCTGCGCCCCGAACACCTGCCGGCGACGCGCGCCGACGCCGAGCGCACGTGGCAGTGGGCGCTGCGCGAGTGCCTGCCGTGGTTCGGTCCGTTCGAGGACGCGATGTCGACGCGTTCGACCGGCTTGTTCCACACTCGCTTGTCGCCGCTGTTGAACGTGCACCGCGTGCTGCCTCGCGACGTGCTGGCCGACGTCCTCGCCACCGAGCTGCCGCTGGCGAGCAAGGAAGGGTTCGTGCGGCAGATCCTCGGCTGGCGCGAGTTCGTGCGTCACGTGCACGAAGCGACGGACGGGCTGCGCAGCCACGCCGGCAAGCCGATCGAACGCAACGCGCTCGCCGCCGACCTGCCGGTGCCCGCCGCCTACTGGCCGGGCGCACCGAGCGGCCTCGCCTGCCTCGACCGCGTCGTGCACGACGTCTGGCACGAGGGCTACAGCCACCACATCACGCGCCTGATGGTGCTGGGTAATCTGGCGACGCTGCTCGGCGTCGAGCCGGCCGCGTTGTCGCAGTGGTTCTGGATCGCCTACGCCGACGCCTACGACTGGGTCGTCGAGCCGAACGTGCTGGCGATGGCGACCTACGGCACCGGTGACCTGATGACGACGAAGCCGTACGTCGCCGGCTCCGCCTATCTCGACCGCATGGGCGACCACTGCGCCGACTGCGCGTTCGACCCGAAGACGACCTGCCCGATCACGCGGCTCTACTGGGCGTTCCTCGCGCGCAACGCCGAACGCCTCGCCGGCAACCAGCGCATCGCGATGCCGCTGCGCAGCGCGCAGAAGCGTTCGCCGGCCGACAAGAAGCGCGACGCCGCGGTCGCCGCCTGGGTGCGCGGCACGCTCGCACGCGGCAATCGACTGGATCCCGCCGACGCGCCCTGACTCCAGCGGCGAACATGATGCAGCCGAACATAATGCACGGCTGCATGATGTTCGGTCGCCTGATCGACGCCGCGACGTTGCTCGCCGTCGTCGGTGGCGAGCTGCAGTGACGTCTTCGCCGCGCATCGGCTCCTTACCCGCTGCTCACACAGATCCGCCGGCACCGTGCGCCGGCGAAGTGGTCCCGCCGAACACGACGCTGGTGTTCACGGTGACGCTCGTCGCCCGCGCTACACCGTCGAGCAGTTGGGCCGTCTGCAGGAGATGCGCAGCGTCATCCAGTGCGAGTGCCCGAACCACGTGGCGACGCTGGTGCAGAGCCTGTTGGCGTTCGAGGCCTACGCGCGCAACTGCGAGAACCGCAACGCCGCCGACGCTGCCGTTCACCGGATGCTGCACGACAAGACCATGGCCGCGCGCACGGTGATGGAGGAGGCCCTGGCGGAGCTGATCGCCTTCGAGAAGATCGCCGTGTGAGCCCGGCCACGCGGCGGCGTCAGCGCACGAGCCGCCACGTCAGCGCGCCAGGTTCTCGGTGCCTTCGTTCAGGATGGCGAGGTAGGCGTCGTAGCAGAACACACGGTTGCGGGCTCGCCCCGTCACTTCCCGCACGATGCCGAGCGGCGGCGCAGTCAGCACGCCGAGGGAGCGGGAGATGGTCGGGAACGTGCGCCCGGTCGCCTTCGCCAAAGCCTGGATGCCGAGCAGCGGACGCACTTGCAGTTCGCGATGGATCTGCATGGTCGTCGCCAGGTTGCGCCCACCGACCTCCCGGATGCGTCGCTGGTCGTCCTCGAACAGTTGCACCAGCCGTTTGGCGGTGCCGACAGCGCTGTCGGCCGTGGTCGCCACGCCCTCGAGGAAGAACTCGATCCACGCCTCCCAATCGCCCTCGCTGCGCACCACATCGAGCAGCCGGTAGTAGGTGGCGCGTTCGCGCTTCAGCCAAAGGCTCAGGTAGAGCAGGGGCTCACTGAGCACACCGGCGTGGCAGAGCAGGAACGTGACGAGCAGGCGACCCAGGCGCCCATTGCCGTCCAGGAACGGGTGGATCGTCTCGAACTGCACGTGGGCGAGTGCCGCTCGCACCAACACCGGCAGGTCCGACTGACCATGCAGGAAGCGCTCGAGCTCGCCCATGCACTCGGCCACCCGAGCGGCCGGCGGTGGCACGAAGGCAGCGTTGCCCGGGCGCGTACCGCCGATCCAGTTCTGGCTGCGGCGATACTCGCCGGGCTCCTTGCTGCTGCCTCGACCGAGCGCGAGCAACCGGTGGTGGATCTCACGCAGCAGCCGGCCGCTGAGCGGGAACCCGCCCCGCAAGCGCTGCAGGCCGTGCTCGAGGGCGGCGACGTAGTTGGCGACCTCGACCACGTCGTCGATGGGTGCGCCTGGGGCCTGCGCCAGCTCGTAGATCAGCAGGTCGGACAACGACGACTGCGTGCCTTCGATCTGCGAGGACAGCAGCGCCTCCTTGCGGACGTAGCTGTAGAGGAACAGCCGCGGTCCGGGCAGCAGCGTCGACACGCTGTCGAGGCGCCCGAGGGCGAGTTGGGCGCGCTCCAGACCAAGCTGCAGCCGACCGGTGAGCACGACCGGGGGAACCGGCGGCAGCGGACTCGGGACAAACGCCCGGACCACCTCGCCAGCGACCGCCATCGAGTCGTAAGTTCCGGTGGGACCGCGCTTCATGGCATTCGGGCTCGACGCAAGGCGAGCGCACGAACCGTTAATAGCGCGCGGCGTTGTTAACGGAAAGGGCCGCTTCCGTTAACAACGACCTCGGCGCGTCGATCAGCCGAGCGTCTTCAGCGCGTCCTGCACCAGCTTGCCGTCGGCGAGGCCCTTGTACTTCGCCATCCACTCCTTCATGAAGCGGCCGGTGTCCTTGCCGCCCTGGTAGCCGATCGCCGCGGCGACCTCCTTGACCTTGGCGGTGACCTCGTCGGCCGACATCTGCTTCGGCAGGTAGGCGGTGATGACGTCGATCTCGAACTGCTCCTTCGCGACGACGTCGGCGCGGCCGGCGGCCTTCGCCTGCGCCACCGAGTCGGAACGCGTCTTGATCGCCTTCTGCAGCACCGCGGCTTCTTCGTCGTCGGGCAGGTTGTCGACCTTCTGGTCGATCGCCTTCTTCTTCAGCTCGCTGATCAGCATGCGCACGACTTCGAGGCGCGGCTTGTCGCCGCCCTTCATCGCCGTCTTCATGTCCGCGGTGAGCTTCTCGAGGTAGTTGGCCATGTTCACTTCTTCTCCGCGGCAGTCGCGGCGTCGGTCGACTCGGGTTCTTCGCGCGGAATGCGCGCCACGCCGACGAGCTTGTCGTCGCCGTTGAGGGCGATGCAGCGCACGCCCTGCGTGTTGCGGCCGACGATGCTGACCTCGCCGACCTTGGTGCGGACGATCTGTCCGTCCTTGGTGATCATCATGACCTCGTCGTCGTCCGCGACGGCGAGAACGTTGACGACCTTGCCGTTCCGGTCGCTGGTCTTGATGTCGATGATGCCCTTGCCGCCGCGCGACTGCAGGCGGTACTCCTCGACCAGCGTGCGCTTGCCGTAGCCGTTCTCGCAGACGGTCAGCAGCGAACCGGTGCCGTCGGTGACGACCATGTCGCACACCGCGTCGCCGTCCTCGAGGCGGATGCCCCAGACGCCGACGGCGCTGCGGCCCATGGCGCGCGCGTCCGCCTCCTCGAAGCGGATCGACATGCCGTCGCGCGTCGCCAGCACGATGCTCTGGCCGGCACGGCAGAGGTTGACGCCGACCAGGCTGTCCCCCTCTTCGAGACCGACCGCGATGATGCCGCCGGAGCGCGGCCGGCTGTACTGCTCGAGCGCGGTCTTCTTGATCAGGCCCTTCTTCGTCGCGGTGACGAGGAAGCGATCGTCGAACGCCTCGACGCGCAGGATCGCGGTGATCTTCTCGCCATCCTGCGTCTCGACGACGTTGGCCAGCGCCCGGCCCTTGGCGGTGCGACCGAAGCTCGGCAGTTCGTAGACCTTCCGCCAGTAGCAGCGGCCGCGGTCGGTGAAGAACAGCAGCGAGTCGTGCGTGCTGGCGACGAACAGGTTCCACAGGAAGTCGCCTTCCTTGGTCTCGGCGCCGCTGACGCCCTTGCCGCCGCGTCCCTGCGTCCGGTACTGGTCGAGCGCCGTGCGCTTGATGTAGCCCTGGTGGGTGACGGTCACGACCATCATCTCCTCCGGGATGAGGTCCTCGGCGACGAAGCTGCCGACCTCCTCGTCGCTGATCACCGTGCGGCGGTTGTCGCCGTACTGCTCGACCATCTCGCGCAGGTCCTGCTTCATCAGCCCGAACAGCACCGTGCGGTCGGCGAGGATCGTCTTGTAGTAGACGATCTTGTCGGTGACCTCCTTGTGCTCCTGCTCGAGCTTCTCGATCTCGAGGCCGGTCAGGCGCGCGAGGCGCATGTCGAGGATCGCGCGCGACTGCAGGTCGGAGAACTGGAAGCGCGCCATCAACCGCAGGCGCGCGTCGTCGCTGTTCGCCGACTTCTTGATGATCTCGATGACCTCGTCGATGTTCTGCACCGCGAGGCGCAGGCCTTCGAGGATGTGCAGGCGCTCCTCGGCCTTCTTCAGCAGGAAGCGCGTGCGCCGCTTGATCACGTCGATGCGGTGATCGCGGTAGCACTCGAGCATCTGCTTGAAGCCGAGCGTGCGCGGGCGGCCGTCGAGGATCGCCAGGTTGATGATCGAGAACGTGCTCTGCAGCGGCGACAGCTTGAACAGCTGGTTCACCGTCACCGTCTCGTCCTCGACGCCCTTCTTCAGCTCGACGACGAGGCGCAGGCCGACGCGGTCGTTGCTCTCGTCGTTGGCGTCGGAGATCGAGTCGATCTGGTCGGACTTCACCAGGTGGTCGATGCGCTCCAGGATCGTCGTCGTCTTGATCTGGTAGGGCACCTCGGTGAACACCAGCAGCTTGCGGCCCTTCTTCTCCTCGACGTGGTACTTGGCGCGCACCACGACGTTGCCGCGGCCGCTGGCGTAGGCGTTGCGGATGCCGCCGCGGCCCATGATCGTGCCGCCGGTCGGGAAGTCGGGGCCCTGCACGACCTCGAGCAGTTCGTCGAGCGTGACGTTCGGGTTGTCGAGCAGCTTCTCGATCGCCTTGGCGACCTCGCGCAGATTGTGCGGCGGCAGGCTCGCGGCCATGCCGACGGCGATGCCGGTCGAGCCGTTGCAGACGAGGTTCGGGAAGCGCGCCGGCAGCACCGACGGCTGCATGCGCGTGCCGTCGTAGTTCGGGATCTCGTCGACGGTGTCCTTGTCGAGGTCCTCGAGCAGGTGCATCGCCGGGTAGCCGAGCCGCGCCTCCGTGTAGCGCATGGCCGCGGGCGGGCTGCCGTCGATGGCGCCGAAGTTGCCCTGGCTGTCGACCAGCGGGTAGCGGGTCGAGAACGGCTGCGCCATGCCGACGAGGGTCGGGTAGACGACCGACTCGCCGTGCGGGTGGTAGTTGCCCGACGTGTCGCCGCAGATCTTCGCGCACTTGCGGTGCTTGCTGCGCGGCCCGAGGTTGAGGTCGTTCATCGCGACCAGCACGCGGCGCTGGCTCGGCTTCAGACCGTCGCGCGCGTCGGGCAGAGCGCGACTCAGGATCACGCTCATCGAGTAGTTCAGGTAGCTCTCGCGCATCTCCCGTTCGAGCAGGAGATCGCTGATGCGGCCGCCGGTCGGCGGGGTCGGATCGGTCATGAGCGCACGGAGTCGGGTCGGTGGAGACTGTCGGCGAAAAGCTCATTCTTCACGGCCGCTGCGCAGGCTTCAACATCGCTGGCGCCACGCTAGCATCGCCAGCTTGGCGGTCGCCCGGACGGCGGTCGCCTGAACCCGCCGCCCACCCGAAAACCGCACCTCCGGAGCCCACCCTTGTTCGACAAGAGCGTCATCCTCCTCGTCGTCTCGCGCGAGATCCTCGAAGGCTCCGTCGTCGACCGCAATGCCGCGTTCATCAGCAACCGCATCGACGACATCGGCTACCGCGTGCGCACCATCCAGGTCGTCGACCGCGTCGAGACCGAGGTCACCGCGGCGATCAAGTGGGCGCTCGAGCAGAAGCCGACGTTCGTGCTGCTGACCGGCGGCATGGGCCCCAACTGGGACGACAGCTCGCGCGGCTGCCTCGCCAAGGCGGTCTCTGTCCCGCTGGTCGAGGACAAGAAGGCCCTCGAGTACGTGCAGAACGCCTACCGCCGCCTGCACGCCAAGGACGTCGTCGACGACGCCGAGATGACCGACGCCCGCCGCGGCATGGCAATGGTCCCCACCGGCTCGATCGTCTACGAGAACACCGTCGGCACGGCGCCGGCGGTGCAGCTCGCGGTCGGCAGCACGACGGTGTTCCTGCTGCCCGGCGTGCCGGCCGAGATGCAGCGCTTCTTCACCCAGCACGTGATGCCGGTGATGAGCGCGGCCGGGCCGGACACCGTGCGCGGCGAGCGCCAGGTCGACTACCACGGCCACGACGAGTCGTCGATCAACAAGGCGCTGGCCGAGCTGGCCAAGCGCCACCCGAACGTCAGCCTGCGCACGCGCGTGCAGGGCATCGAGGGCGCGCGCACGATCCGCCTCAACCTGGTCTCCGAGCACGAGGACGCGGTGCAGCTGAACGATCTGCTCGACAAGGCCGAACAGGACCTGCGCAACCGCCTCGGCCTCGAGCTGCGGTCGCGGCCGACCGACGCGTCGGTGCTCGGCGATTGAGCCGGCGACCGAGCCAGCGAGCGGCCGCCGACCAGGCTCACATGCCACCGTTCGCCGCCCGCCTGCTGCGCTGGTACGAAGCCGCGCGGCGCGACCTGCCGTGGCGGCGTTCGCGCGACCCGTGGGCGATCTGGGTCAGCGAGGTGATGCTGCAGCAGACGCGCGTCGAGGCGGTGAAGGAGCCGTTCGCACGCTTCCTGCGCAGCTTCCCGACGCCGGCCGCGTTCGCCGCCGCCAGCGACGACGAACTGCTGCACGCCTGGCGCGGCCTCGGCTACTACCGCCGCGCGCGACTGCTGCGCGACGGTGCGCGCGCCGTCGTCGCCCGCCACGGCGGTGCGGTGCCGCAGGACGTGGAAGCCCTCGGTGATCTGCCGGGCATCGGCGACTACACGCGCGGCGCCGTGGCGTCGATCGCGTTCGGCCTCGCCGAGCTCGCCGTCGACGGCAACGTCGAACGGGTGGCGGCGCGCCACCGCGGCATCCGCGACGGCGTCGACACCGCGGTCGGCAAGCGCGCCGTTCGCGAGGCCGTCACCGACTGGCTCGACCGCGACCGCGCCGGCGACTTCAACCAGGCGCTGATGGAGCTCGGCGCCACCGTCTGCACGCCGACCTCGCCGGCCTGCGAACGCTGCCCGGTCGCCGCCGACTGCCAGGCCAAGGCACTCGGGCTCACCGCCGATCTCCCGGTCAAGAAGCCAAAACGCGCCGCCGTCGAAGTGACTGCGCGCGCCGTGCTGGTCACCGGCCCCGGCGGCCTGCTCGGCCATCGCGTGCCCGACGGCGAGCCGAACGCCGGCCAGGTCGACCTGCCGGGCGAAGGCCCGCTGCGCAGCGTCGACGCCGCCGACCTCGCCGGCCTGCTGCGCCAACGCTTCGACGCGCGCATAGCGCTCGGCCCGGTGCTCGCCACCGCGAAGCATGCGATCACCCACCATCGCATCACCATGCACGGCCACGCCGCGACGCTGGCCGCCGGCGCCCGCGCAACCGGGCGGCTGCAGTGGTTCCCGCTGGCCGGCGACGCGCCGTGGACGACGTTGGCCCGCAAGCTGTTCCGGCAGGCGCTCGGCGCCGACGGCACGCTGCGCGCGTGACCTCGCCGGACGGATCGCTATGGTTCCCGCCCTGACTTTTCGCGCAGCCACGAGGAACCCGCCATGAGCCTGATGTCCGGCAAGAACGTCGTCATCTTCGGAGTCGCCAACAAGCGCTCGATCGCCTGGGGCATCGCCCAGGCGCTGCATGAGGCTGGCGCCGAACTGGCCAAGGTGTGGGACAGCCTGGACTTCATCGTCCATGCCATCGCCTTCTCCGACAAGGACCAGCTGCGCGGCCGCTATGTCGACACCACCGCGGACAACTTCCGCATGACCATGGACATCAGCTGCT
>CANGSN010000066.1 GCA_947455805.1 Planctomycetota bacterium | reverse complement strand
TGGAACTCGAGCTGGAAGCCGAGCGCGCTGAACTGGAACGGCAGCGGCCAGGCCACCGCCAGTTCGCCGGGCGCGTTGTTCACGACGATGGTCACCAGCGGCACCATCAGGTTGCACGGGCCGCAGCCGATCGGCGCCTGGCTGCTGTCGGCGAGGTTCAGCAACGCGAACGGCGCGCTCTGGTCCTGGTACTGCAGCCGGATCTGGAAGGTCTGGTTGCCCGGCGCGAACGCGCCCTGCGTGTAGCCGCACGGCAGCAGGCTGGTGCAGCTGTTGCCGACGCAGCTGCCGCCGAGGTTCACCGGCGTGCCGCCGGCCATCGTCACGAACGTGCGCGTGCAGGCGGTGCCGCTGCCGCCGCCGACCGGCGTCTCGATCCAGCTGACCACCGCGCGCAGCGGGTTGCCGTTGTCGGCGAAGCCGCTGCGGATCGTCGGCTGCTGCTGGTTCGGCTGTGCCACCGTCGGCAGCGTCTGCAGCGGCCGCAGCAGCGAACCGTCCGGCAGGTAGTCGCCGAGCACGATCTCGTCGTCGCCGGCGGTCGTGGTGGTGCGGCCCCACGCGGCGAGGTAGCGGTCGCCGCACCACGCCAGCGCCGGGCTCTTGCCGCGCACGGTGTCGAACAGCGTCGGCGCGCCGGCCGTCAGCGTCGTGCCGTTCCAGGTGAGCCGCACCTGCTGCAGCTGACCAAAGCGCGTGAACGCGGCGAGGAAGTGGTTGCCGTTGCCGGCGATCGCCGGGTCGAAGTCCGTGCCGTTGGCGAGGATCAGGTTCGCGCTGCCGATCGACTGGCCGCTGGCGTTGATCGCCAGCACGTTCATCGTGTGCGTGTTCGGCGAGATCGCCGGCGAGATCGTGCAGATCAGCGCGGCGGGCGAGGTGCCGGTGTAGCTGTCCGACAGCCGCGGCGTGCCGACGATCGTGCTGCCACCGGTCACCGACGCGACGGTCTGTACGGCTCCGACCGTGGTCGGCGCCGTGAACGGGCGCACGCGGATGCCGACGCCCGGCTCGACGTAGCTGACCAGCACCGAGTTGAAGCCCGTTTCGCCCGCATCGCGGCGGCCGCTGACCGAAGGCCGCTCGCCGACGGCGGCGATCGTCGTCACCGGCTGCAGCGGCAAGCCCTGCGACACGAAGAACGGCCGCACCTTCACCGTCCACGGCCCGTTCGCCGTCGGCCCTTCCTGCCAGACGATCGGCTGCCAGATGTTGGCGTTGGCGACGACCGGCGCCGTCTCGACCAGGTTGGCGGTGTTGGCGATGCCGAGCAGCGTGCTCGTGCTGTTGCTGTTGACGGCGTAGACGTCGCTGTCGGTGGCCGAGAACGTGCGGCACCAGACCCACGTCGTGAAGACCGCGAAGCTGCCGGCCGCGGTCGTGCCGGTCACGAAGCTGTCGTTGCCGCCGCCCTGCGGCACCAGCGACGCCGTGCTGAGCCACGGATCGAGCACCAACGGGAACTGCGCGCCGTCGACGAACGCGTCCGGCAGCCGCAGTTCGAGCTGGCCGTCGACGACGGCGAGGCCGCCGCGGCAACGTTCGCCGCGCGCGTCGATGCCGGTCACGTGGCCGATGTGCACGCCGCCGAAGCGCCCGTCGGTGAAGCGCAGCGTGCCGTCGGCGAGCGTCTCGGGCCGCAGGCCGCCGCCGACGTCGCAGTGCACGACGAGGTCGCCGTCGCCGGCCGGCCGCTCGGCGAAGACGAAGCTGAGTTCGAGCCCGCGCGCGTCGAGGCGGTAGTGCTCGACGATGCCGCCGCGCTGGTAGCGCACGTCCTGGCCGTCGCAGTAGGGTGCTGGCGCCTGGGTGGGATCCGCCGCGTGCAGCACGTCGCCGCCGCGCACGATGCGGTCGAGGCGAAGCGCGAACCGCCGGTTGTCCGGGGCGGCGGGCAGCGCCGGCACGAACTCGATGCCACCCGGCCGCAGCGCGGCCTTGTAGTCCGGGCCGACGGCCCACGGCGTGCCGTCGGGGTCGGCGGCGATGCCGGCGAAGGTGCCGATCGCCACGGTTTCGGGGATGGCCGACTCGGGGAGGGGCGACTCGGGGAGGCGGGAACTCGTCGAGGGCAGCTGGGCCGCGAGGTTGGCGGCGAGGACGAAGAGGGCGACGTGGGGGAGCAGGGTGCGCATGGGGAAATGCGGGCCGTCGAGACCCGCCGACGGGGCAGCGATCGCGGCCGCGATTTCGTTCGCGAGATCCCCGGTTGGTCGCTCCGACGGTCGGGCCGTCGGTCGGGCCGCCGCCCCGCCGCATGCTGCCGGCGTAGCGGCAGGAGCGGGTTGGCGAGTTCTTGATCGAATCTTCGCTGGTTGGCGCGTCGCCACCCACCTTTGCTCCCGGCATGACGCCGAGAGCGTGCTTCGCCAGCGACGTGACGCCCCGCGTCGGCGGGGGGCGCGCATGACGACGGGCTCGGCGCTCACCGCGCAGCTGGCCGAGGGGCACCTCGTGGCTCTGGTGTGGCAGAACGGCGGCCGCGACCTCGAGCTGCAGCTCGAACGGCCCGACGGCAAAAGCCTGCGCCTAGTGTGCACGGCGGTGACCGGCCTCGACGTCGACCTGCACTACCGCAAGCACGCGAGCGGCCGGCCGCACGCGTTCGCCTGCGAGCTCGAACGCACGCTCGCCGGCCGCTGGTCGCTGCACTGGAGCTTCCCGCCGCACGGCGTGATCGCCCTCGAGTGCGCGGACCTGCAGGTGCTCGGCGCCGCGGCCGGCTGAGCCACTGCCGGCGGCCGGGTCGCCTCGCTGGCAGCTCGCTGGCAGCGGTCGCGCGGGTGCCGGAGGACTCATCCGCTCTTCACGGTTCCCTCACGGAGGTTCCTACCCTCGCTGCGGTCTCGAAGGCCGCACGTCGCGGCTGCCTCCTTCCTTCCGCCTGAATCCCTCCTTCCGCACCATGAACCGCAACACCTTCCTGCAGGGCGTCGCGCTCGCTGCCGGCCTCGCCTCGGCCGCCTCGGCGCAGATCACGATCAGCTCCAACATCACCACGTCGACGACGTGGACGGCCAACAACGTCTACGCGCTGTCGGGCGACATCTACGTCGAGCCGGGTGCAACGCTGACGATCGAGGCCGGCACGGTCATCGCCAGCCTGAACAACAGCACGCTCGCGGTCTGCCGCGGTGCGCAGATCTTCGCCAACGGCACGGTCGACGCGCCGATCATCTTCACGTCGGACAACGACCGCGCCACGTGGACCGGCGGCAACCCGAAGACGGGCACCTACCGCCAGACCGCGAACAACGAGTGGGGCAACGTCACGATCATGGGCTCGGGCTACATCTCCGAGAACCAGGTCGGCACCAACACCCCGGCCCCGTCGGCCAGCAACTTCGCCGACATGGAAGGTCTGGCCCCGGCCAACACCTCGCTCAACGACTACGGCGGCGGCAACGACAACGAAGACAGCGGCAACTTCACCTACGTCTCGCTGCGTTACGGCGGCCGCACCTCGGCCCCGAACATCGAGCTCAACGGCCTGTCGCTCGGCGGCATCGGCCGCGGCACCGACATCCACCACGTCGAGATCCTGAACAACCTCGACGACGGCATCGAAGTCTGGGGCGGCACCGTCAACCTGAAGTACTTCGCGATCACGAACATCGGCGACGACAGCCTCGACCTCGACCAGGGCTGGCGCGGCAAGGCGCAGTTCGGCCTGATCGTCCAGGGCTACAGCGGCGTCGGCGCGCAGGGCTCGGGCTTCGGCGACAACGCGCTCGAGATCGACGGCGCCGAGCTGTGCAGCTACCAGCCGACGACCACGACCGCGCTCTACAACCTGACGGTCATCGGCTCGCCGCACCCGACCAACGCCGCCACCGCTGGCGACCACCTGCTCGAGTACCGCGACAACGCCAACGTGCAGGTCCGCAACAGCATCTTCATGGACGCTGGTGACGAGGTCATGCGCAACGGTGTCACCGACGGTGAGAACGGCAACACCGGCTACGGCTGCAACGGCACGACGACCTACGCCGCGCGCTGGACGACCGCCTACACGGTCACCTCGACGGTCAACCCGTTCGCCACGCCCGCCGCCGTCGCCGCCGCCTACACGGCCCAGACCAGCGGCAACCTGATCGACTGGCGCGACAACGTGTTCTTCAGCAACCTGCGCACCAACGCCTACAACGAGGCCAACCTGCGCCTCGTGTTCGCCGGCGGCGGTGGCACGGCCAACGCCAACAACGCGATCGTCACGTCGTCGCCGATCACGTCGCTGACCCGCGGCGCCGCGGCCACGCCGAACGGCAGCAACACGACCTCGCCGGTCACCTTCATCGACCCGACGCCGGCCAACGCGGCGCTGACCTCGGTCGAGACCGCGCCGAACGACGGCTTCTTCACGCCGGCCCGCTTCCGCGGCGCCTTCCCGCGCGGCAACAACTGGCTGATCGGCTGGACCGGCCTCAGCGCCTTCGGCCTGACCTCGTCGTCGCAGGCCGCGACGTTCCTCGAGGGCTGGACCAACGCGGCCCCGACCGGCGTCCCGGTCCACTACACGACCGGCACCTGGGCTGGCGGCACCAACGTCACGTTCGGCTGCGACAACGCCGGCCAGGCCGACCCGGTCGGCGCGCCGGGCCTGAGCATCGGCGTCGGCATCCTGGCCTTCGGTTCGAGCAACTTCCCGCTGTTCGGCGGCACGCTGCTGGTCGACCCGTTCGCCAACGTCCAGTTCGCGGTCGTCGGCGTCGGCAACCTCGTCAGCGGCCCGCTGACCATCCCGTCGGGCTTCAGCGGCACGACGCTCTACAGCCAGTTCCTGCTGCTCGACGCGCCGGCCGCCGGCGGCCTGACGCTGTCGAACGCGCAGAAGCACCTCCTGCCCTGATCGCGACCGACAGCCCTGTCTGCCCACACCGTGGCAGGTAGCAGCCCAGCTGCTACCTGCCTCGGGTCGTTCCGAACGAGACCTCTGGTTCCGACGATGAAGACGATCCTGACCTGGCCCTGCCTGCTCCTTGCCGGCCTCTTCTTCGTGCCTTCTTGTGGTGGCGAAGCGGGGGCGGGCGCGGGTGGCGCGGCGAACGCGACGACGGCGACCTCTGCCCTGAAGGAGGGCGAGACGAAGACGAAGGAGAATGGGGTCGCCGCCCCGCGTGCGCCGCTGGCCGACTGGCAGCGCAACCTGCTGCAGATCGCCTACGACGCGGCGTCGCGCTTCCCGCTGGTGCCGCACAAGAAGAACCGCGGCCGCGCCCAGGAGGTCGTCGTGGCGGCTTGCTTCGAGCTCGACCAGCCCGAGCTGGCCAGGCGCTACGGCGAAGGCATCGTCGATTGGCGGCGCGGGGTCGCGCTGGCCGACTACGCCTGGTACCAGGCGAAGCACGGCGTGCGCGACGGGCTCGAGCCGGTGCTGGCGGCAGCGGCCAAGCTCGTCGACGAGGAGCGCAACGACCCGAACGCGCAGCAGTGGCGCAGCGACCTGCTGGCGCTGAAGATCGCGCGCGCGTGGGCTGCGCTCGGCGATGCCGAACGCGCGGCGAAGGCGAGCCGCGGCATCGACCCGACGTCGGCCAACGCCGTCGACGAGCAGTGGGCGAGCGCCGTCGCCGAGCGCGCCGACCTGATCCCCGTCGACCAGGCGGGGGACGAGCTGGCGAAGCTCGACGCGACCTTCGCCGACATGTCGCTCGGCCAGCAGGCCTCCGCCGGCGCCCTGCTGGTGCGCCTGCACGAACGCTGCTTCGCCGACGCGGTGCTGCGGGCCGAGTTCGAGAAGCGCCCGGTCACGCTGTGGAACAAGCTGGTGCCGCAGGTCCGCCTCGACCTCGTCGCGCGCATGCTGCGCACCAACCACAAGCACGGCGAGAAAGCGCGTGCCGCGGAGTTGCTCGCGGTGGTGCGCGACGGGGTCGCCTCGCACCAGTGGCGCGCCGAGGACGAGCTGCCGTGGCGCGCGCGGCTGTGCGAACTGACCTTCGAGGTCGGCGACGCCGAGCGCGCCAAGGCCGACGCCGTGCTGGCGCTCGGGCGCTACCACGAGCTGCGCTCCGGCATCGTCAACATCTACCGGGCGAAGACGCTGCGGCCGCTGATGCTGGCGCAGTTCCGCCTCGGCGACCGCACCGGGGCCACCGACCTGCTGGCGCTGGTGCTCGAGGAGGGCATGGAGAACCCGAACTCGCGGCCGCGCTGCGACGACCTGGTCGACACCTGCGTGGCGCTCGCCGTCGCCGGTTGCGAGCCTCCGGCCCCGACTCTCGCCCGCATCCGCGAGATCGCGCAAGGCCTGGGGGAACCGTGGTGAACCGCTCGCACCTGCTCGCCACCGCGGTGGCGATGGCCCTGGCCACGGCGGCGCACGCGCAGCAAGCGGGTTCGCTGCGCGGCACCGTGCTCGACAAGGACTTCGAGTCGCCGCTCGGCGGCGCCGTGCTGACGATCGTCGAGACCAGCGCGCGCACCGAGTCGACCGACCAGGGCACGTTCGTGTTCCCGCAGGTGCGGCCCGGCAAGTACACGCTGCTGGCGCAGAAGGACGGCTACGTGCGCGCGGTGCGCGCCGACGTCGTCGTCAACCCGGGCCAGCTGACCGAGTTGCGGATCGAGCTCGCCGGCGACTTCACCGACCTCGAGGAGTTCGTCGTCAGCGACTCGCTGCAGCTCGGCGCGAGCAACGAAGCGGCGCTCCTCGACCTGCGGCTCGAGAGCCCGGCGATGGTCGACTCGATCGGCGCCGACATGATGCGCAAGGCCGGCGCCAGCGATGCCGTCGGCGCCTTGAAGCTGGTGTCGGGCGCGTCGACGTCGGCCGACGGCAAGTCGGCGGTCATCCGCGGCCTGCCCGATCGCTACGTCAGTTCGCAGATGAACGGCATCCTGCTGCCGTCCGCCGACAAGGAGAAGCGCGCGGTCGAGCTCGACCAGTTCCCGGCCGGCGTCATCGAGAGCCTGCAGGTCACCAAGACCTTCACGCCCGACCAGCAGGGCAACGCCAGCGGCGGCGCCGTCAACGTCGTGCTGAAGGGCGTGCCCGACGAGCCGGCGTTCGTGCGCTGGCAGGTCGGCACCTCCTACAACGACCAGTTCACCGGCCGCAACGACTTCCTGTCGTACGCCGGCGGCGGCGTGCACGCGTTCGGCAAGACCGGCAGCGAACGTGGGGTGCAGACGCTGGGCGGCAACTGGGACGGCGCCGTCGGCGTCGAGGAGCGCGGCGCACCGATCGAGTTCAAGGGCAACGTCTCCGCCGGCGGCAGCTTCTCGCTCGGCCGCGGGTGGAAGGCCGGTGGCTTCGTCAACGCCTACTACGACCGCGACACCGCCTACTTCGGCAACGGCGTCGACAACTCGCTGCAGCAGTTGCAGCTGCGGGCGCCGATGTCGCCGCAGTACAACCAGGGCTCGCCGGCCTCCGGCGAGTTCTACACGGCGCTGTTCGACGTGCAGCAGGGGCGCCAGGCGGCGAAGTGGGGCGGCCTGACGTCGTTCGGCGTGCAGAACGAGAACCACGCCGTCAACTTCCGCTGGCTGTCGTCGCGCGTCGCCGAGGACATCGCCACGCTGGCCGAGGACACCCGCGGCAAGCAGTACTACTTCCCCGGCCACGACCCGTCGGTGCCCGGTTCGCCCGGTTCCGACGACATCCTGGGCGCGCCCTACCTGCGCCTGCAGACGCTGAACTACGTCGAACGGGCGACCGACACGCTGCAGCTCGCCGGCAAGCACCGCATCGCGCTCGACGGCCGGCGCACCCAGAAGGCCGAGATCGACTGGGCGGTGGCGAAGAGCAACGCGCATCGCGACCAGCCCGACCGCCGCCAGTTCGCGTCGGCGTGGAATCCGAACGGCGTCTACCTCCAGTACAAGCCGGCGGCGCAGTTCACGCTCGGCAACCTGCAGCGCATCTTCGAGGTCATCGACGAGAACAGCGAAGAGGCGCGCCTCGACGTCAAGTTGCCGTTCGAGCTGTGGAAGAAGCAGCGTGGCTACCTCAAGGTCGGCGGCTTCCACGACCGCGTGAAGCGGCGCTACGACCAGAACACGTTCAGCAACTTCCTGGACCCGAACTTCTTCTACAACGGCCAGTTCGACCAGCTCGACTGGAGCCAGGTGTGGGGCTTCCAGGACCACCCGATCACCGCCGCCGACACCGACGTCGACTACGAGGGCCAGCAGACGCTGCGCGCCGGCTACGTGATGATGGAGCTGCCGGTGGTGACGGGCGCCAAGCTCGTCGGCGGCGTGCGCATGGAGTCGACGGCGATCTCGATCGTCAACGACCCGGAGGCGAACGCGCCGTGGGTGCCGCCGGGCCAGTTCGGCGTCGCGACGCTGCTGCCCGGCGATGCCGACGTGGAGATCGCGCAGCAGGATCTGCTGCCGGCGATCGGCCTCGAGGTCGAGCCGGTCGACACGGTGAAGCTGCGCATGGCCTACGGCGAGACGGTCGGCCGGCCGACGTTCCGCGAGCTGTCGCCGATCTTCCAGCAGGAGTACCTCGGCGGCCCGATCTTCGTCGGCAACCCGGATCTCGATCTCAGCGCGGTGCGCAATTTCGACCTGCGCGCCGACTGGACCCCGACCGAAGGCAGTTTGCTGTCGGCGTCGTGGTTCCGGAAGGACATCAAGGACCCGATCGAGTACGTCGAGAAGTTGGCGCAGTACACGTTCACCAGCGCGGTCAACTTCCCGCGCGGCACCATGCGCGGCATCGAGCTCGAGGCGCGCCAGGGCCTCGGCGAACTGTGGGAGCCGCTGCAGGGCATCACGCTCGGCGCCAACAGCACGTGGATCGACGCCAAGGTGCGCCTGCCCGACGACGAGATCCTCGCGTTCCAGCAGCTGCACGGCGAACTGCCGCGGCCGATCCGCGACATGACCAACACGCCGGACTACCTCTACAACCTGTTCGCGACGTACGACGTTCCGTACGTCGGCACCGGCCTCGGCCTGTTCTACACCGTCACCGGCGACACGCTGATCCAGGGCACCGGCCCGAGCGGCGACTTCTTCGTGCCGGCGACCTACCAGACGCGCTTCGAGACGTTGAACGTCACGCTGAGCCAGCCGCTCGGCCGCGGCATCCGACTGATGCTGACCGGCCGCAACCTGACCGACGCGCTGCGGCGCCAGGTCTACCGCTCCGAGTACCAGTTGGACGACGAGACCCGCCGCGAGTTCACCGAGGGCGTCGACTGGAGCCTCTCGATCGGCGGCGAGATCACCTTCTGACCCGTGCACCCGACCATGAACATGAATCGTCACGAACGTGCCGCCAAGCAGTGCGGCGCCCTCGTCCTCGCCGCGGCAGCGCTCGTCGCCGCCCTGCCGGCGCAGGAGGCCACCGACGCCGTCGCCAGCACGCGCGCCACCGTCGAGAAGTGGGTGGAGACGCGCAACCTGGTGTCGAAGGAGCAGCGCGACTGGGCGCTCGGCAAGGAGGCGCTGACCGCGCGCATGGACGTCGTGCGCCGCGAGGTCGAGAAGCTGCAGAAGAGCATCGCCGACGCACAGGCGCAGGTGGTCGAGGCCGACAAGAAGCGCGCGACGCTGCTGGCCGAGAACGAGCAGCGCAAGCAGAGCGGCGACAAGATGATCGCCCGCATCGCCGCCCTCGAGGGCAAGCTGCTGACGCAACTGCCGCGGCTGCCGGAGCCGCTGCGGGACAAGCTGAAGCCGTTGACGCAGCGCCTGCCGAAGGCCGGCGAGGAGACGAAGCAGTCGCTGGCCGAACGCTGGCAGAACGTCGTCGGCGTGCTCAACGAGCTCGACAAGTGGCAGCGCGAGATCGTCGTCACCAGCGAGGTGCGGCAGCTCGGCGACGGCCAGAGCGTCGAGGTCGCGGTGCTCTACCTCGGCCTCGGCCAGGCGTTCTACGCCAGCAGCAACGGCAAGGTCGCCGGCTTCGGCCTCCCGACCGCCGACGGCTGGCAGTGGAAGCAGGCCAACGAACTGGCCCCCGACGTGCTGCGCACGATCGCCATCTACAAGAACGAGCAGGTCGCCGCGTTCGTGCGACTGCCGGTGCAGGTGCAGTGAAGGAGCCGGAAGCCATGACCATGCGATCTTCGTTCCCGTTCGCCCTGGCGCTGCTCGGCGCCGCGGCCTTCGCTCCGGCCCAGCAGAACGGCGTGCCGACGCCGGCCGCGACGCCGACCCCGGCCGCAGCACCTGCGGTCGCCACGCAGGACCCGCCGACGTTCGCCGCCGCCAGCGCCGACCTGCAGCAGCAGCTCGTCGCGGCGATGGCCGAGCTGACTTCCACTCGCGAGCGCATCACCGCCGAGAAGCTGCCGATGGCGCAGCAGCTGCGCGACCTCGAGCAGCAGCTGCAGGCGGTGCGCGGCGAGTACCAGCAGGCCGCGCGCCTCGTCGACACGCGTTCGCTCGACCTGACCAACCTGACCGCCGAGGTGGCGCAACGGAAGGACCAGGCCGGCTACCTGTCGAACCTGCTGACCGAGTACGGCCGCAACTTCGAGTCGCGGCTGCACATCGCCGAGCTGCAGCTGCGCCGAGAGCCGCTGCAGCAGGCGCGCCTGGCGCTCGACGACGCCAAGATCGAACAGGACGCGTTGTTCGAGAAGCAGATCGACGTCGTCGCCGCAGCGCTCGCCCGCGTCGAGGACGTGCTCGGCGGCACGCGCTTCCAAGGCAAGGCGGTCGACAGCGGCGGCGTCGTGCGCAGCGGCACGTTCGTGCTGTTCGGCCCGAGCGCGATCTTCCGCAGCGCCGACGGCCAGGAGATCGGCACCGTCGAGCAGCGGCTCGGCTCGCTGGAGCCGGCGGTGCTGCCGTTCAAGGAGCTGACCGATCGCGAAGCGGCGGCGGCGTTGGCGCTCGGCACCGGCAACCAGATGCCGCTCGACGCCACCAACGGCAACGCGCACAAGGCGGCGGCGATCGAGGAGACGTGGGTCGAGCACGTGCTGAAGGGCGGCCCGGTGATGTGGCCGATCTTCGCTCTGGCCGGCGCCGCGCTGCTCGTCGTGCTGGCGAAGTGGCTGTCGATGGCGTTCGTGCGCCGGCCGCAGCGCAAGGCCCTCGAGC
>CANGSN010000065.1 GCA_947455805.1 Planctomycetota bacterium | reverse complement strand
CAGGTAGCGCAGCGCGTTCCGCACCTCGCGCGGCGACTTCAGGATGTGGTCGTGGTAGCGATCGGCGAACACGCGGCCGCGGCGTGACCAGAGCTTGTTCAGCGTCTTGGCGATGCGGATCAGCAGGCCTTGCAGGCCGCGGGAGAGGGCGGCGCGGGATTCGGCCTCGCAGAGCAGGTGCAGGTGGTCGTTGAGGACTGCGTAGTGGCAGAGGCGGAACGTGCCGGCGAGGTTGCGGGCGCAGCCGGCCGCGAACGCCGCCCGCAGGGCGGCGTATTCGCGCTTGCCGCGCAAGCGCGGCAAGCCGCTGCGCAGCTTGATGGTGACGTGCACGGGAAAGCGCTTCGCCAGCGGCGCCCGTTCGCGGTGGTCGACGCCAGGTCGGCCGGTGATCTTCGGCTTGCGACCGGCACCCGCGCGAGCGCCGCCGCGCCCGGAGCGGAACGGCAGCAGCGGAGTGGCTCCTTCTCCAGCGGAGCGAGTGCCCGCCGCTCGCTGACCGCGAGCGGCCTTCGAGCCACCCGCTCGGCCCCCTTCGGCCTTGGTCCGCCCCTCTGGCGATCGTCGCTTCGCAGCCATCGCTTTTGATTGCGCACATATACAGCCTGAGCTCCCGAGCTGCAAGAGCTGGAGCGACGTTCGGACAACCGCGGAGCGCAGGCTCTGCACGGCTGCGCAGGCGGCCGCCAAGCATGACTCTGAGTGAGAGGCCGTATGCGGACTTCGTTCCAGCCCTCTCACCGGACCACACGAGCACAGCGTCCAACGACCGCCGCTCGCGAAGACCAGCCATGCTGCCTAGGCCGCCGCGCAAAGCCTTCGAGAGGATTCTCTCTCGGCCGCTCAGCCCGGCGGTGCGCCCGCCTGCTGCCGCCGCGCGTAGCCCCACGCCGCCAGCAGCAACACCCCGCCGAGCACACCGCTCGCCAGCACGCGCAGCGGCGTGTCGACTTCGCTGAGGTCGTGCAGCAGCACCTTGCCGACGACGACGACCAACATGCACAACGCCGTCCAGCGCAGCGGCACGAGTCCGCGCCAGAAGCCGATGCCGAGCAGCACGCCGGCGAACGCCAGCGAGTAGAGGCTGCTGGCGACCGCGCGCGGGCCGAACGACCACGCCGCGGCGAGGTCGAGCACTTCGAGCAGGCCGCCGACGTAGAGGCCGACCAGCACGGTGCCGGCGAGCACGACCCGCGGCAGCGGCACGGCGACCGGCACGCTGCGGAAGCCGACCGCCGACAACGCCACCAGGGACAGCACGGCGCCGGTGCGCAGGTTCCACAACGGCATCGCCATCGCGGCGGCTCCCGCGTCGGTGCGGTTGGCCAGCGCCGCCAATGCCCAGACGCACCAGACGCCGAAGGCCAGGGCGTGCGTGGCGACAGCCACGGCGAGCAACGCGCCATCGTCGCGACGCGCCGCGCGCCACACCGCCAGCGTCGCCAAAGCACCGACCAGCGCCAGCGTCACCGCCGAACCTGGATCGCCACTGGTCAGGTCGCCGTCCGGCTGCAGGACGAGCAGGATCGCGATCTGCGCGCCCACCAACCCGGCGATGCGCGCGAGCGCGAGCCGGCCGACCAGCAGCAGCGCCACCGGCACCAGCAGGAACAGCGGCAGGAACGGCCAGACCGAGTCGGTCGCGCGGTCGACGTGCTCCACCACCAACCACGACAGGACCGTCGCCAGCGCGGCCCCGAGTTCGCCGACGCCGGTCCACGGCCGCCACACCAGCAGCAGGCAACCCGCCGCCGCCAGCGCGATGCCTTCGCCCACCGCCGTGCCGAGATCGAACGGCGGCGACCATTGCACGACGCACCACAACGACGCGAACGGCAGCAGCACCGCACCCGCGCGCGCGATCCACTCCCCGAACGGAGCATCCTGGCGCCGGATCCACGCGCCACCCGCGAGCAGCAGCGCCGCCGGCACCACGTGGTAGGCGTCGCCGTCGCCGCTGGAGATCCCATGGACCAGCAGCGCCAGGTGCACCGCCATGGCCGCGAGCGCGATCGGCACCGCGCGCACGAGGTCGACGGAGCGCCCGCGCGCGGCGGCGACGAACTCCGGTGCCGCGAGCCCGAGCCAGACCAGTTCGAGATGGAACGCGAACGAGCCGAACGTCGGCTGCGGCGCTCCCGCATACCAGGCGATCACCAGCAAGCCCGTCGCCACCACGGCGAGCAGGCGGCACGTCCACCACTGCCAGCGCTCGTGCACGAACGCGGCCCACGTGTGCAGCAACAGCAGCAGCAGGAAGAACCCGGTCGGTGTCGGCGACGGCGTGCCGACCAGCACCGGTGCGGCATAGGCACCGGCGAGCGCCACCGACGCCATCGCCTGCTGCCCGCTGATGCGCGCCAGCCACTGGCCGAGCGCCGTGCTCAGCAGCATCGCGACCATCGCCACCGGCGGCGACAGCACGGAAAAACGCAGGCAGCCGAGCACGCCGGCGAGCCAGCACAGCGCGACGCCGCCGCCCCACAGCAGTGCGGTGTAGCGAGGCAGCACGCGCGCGCGCAGCGCGAAGCCGAGGCCGACGAACAGGCCGCCGCCGGCGTAGATCGCGGCCGTGCGCGCCGCGGGACCAAGGTGCGTCCAGCCGAGCTGCCCGAAGTAGGCGGCGGCGAGCACGACGGCGGCGATGCCGACGCGGCCGAGCACCGCGAGGCCGAGGAAGCGTTCGAGGTCGTTGCCGTCGCTGCGCGACGTCGGTGCGGACGATGACGAAGTCGCAGCCGACGACGACTCGAACGCCGAGTCGGCGGCGACAGCGGCGTCTTCCTCCGGCAACGGCGGCGGCGCTGGCCACGGCGCCGTGGATTGCCTGGGCGGTGCCGGCTTCGCGGGCGGCGGGGTCGGCACCCGCCGCGCAGACGACGACGACGGCGCGGTCGCGGCTCTTTCCGATCGCGCGTCGGAGTTCGGCGACGACGCCGGCGAAGGCGCGCCACCCGCCGCCAACGCCGCTTCGAGCCGCGCGATGCGCGCCTCCAGTTCGTCCACACGCCGCTGCAGTGGTTCGTCGTTCATCGTCGCCCCCGCGTGCCCGGCGCCGATGCGAACATGGCTTCGTGCCGTGCCTTGTGCCGCGCCTGCAGCGGTGTAGCCGCACCCGGCCAGCACGCCAACGATCGTCCTGCCTTCCGAGCGCCGGCCTCCGGCCACTGAAGCCGAGCGGGCGACGCGTTCAGCCGCGGTCGGCGAGCCTGCCCGAGGTGCCGTTGGTGACGCCGTAGCCGTTCTCGTCGCCGAGCAAGTACCGACGCGCCTGAGCCGCGGCGAGGGTGTCGGTCAGCTGCTGGTCGGTCAGCAGGTTTTGCGCCAGCAGGATCGCGCCGAGGTGCATCGACGGGTCGCGGAAGTTGGTGACCGCGTGCACCACGCGCCCGGCCTCGAACTCGCACGCGAACATCCCGCTCGGTCCGTGCAGCGTCAGCCTGCCGGTCTTCTGCAACGAGCTCAGCATGCCGACGAGATCGGGCACGGAGAACGTCTCGATCGCGCCGCGCAGGCCGGCGGTTTCGGCGGCTTCGACCGGCTCCGGCGTGGCGCGCCCGGTCGCAGACTTGCCGCGCATCGCTGCCGGCGCCGCCGCGGGGGTCGCGCCGGCGGGCATGTCGAAGGTCGCCTCGAGCAAGCCGGTCAGTTCGTCGAACTTGCGCAGCTGCCAACGCAACTCGGCCATCGTCGCCTTGACCTTGGGTGCAGCCGGACCGTGCAAGCAGGCGCGCTACAGTCGGGCCACCAGCTGCTCCAGCGTCTCGGCGCGCGCATGCAGGGTGCGGAGCGTGGTGTAGGTGCGGAGCTGGATCGGCGGCGGCATCGTCACGGGCTTCCTTCGGTGCCCGCCGTCATCGACCATCGGGAAACCCGCACCCAGTCCGACTGCCGATCCTTCCTACCTGCCCACCAATCCCCGATGCCAGCGGGCGGAGGGAACGCGGCCGTCAGCGCCCGAAGCGATAGCGCACGATCGCCAGCACCGCTGCGAACGCATCGCGCAGGCCGATCTTCTTGCCGTCGGCGTAGCGCCGGCCGCGGTAGCGGATCGGCACTTCGTGGATGCGCACCGGCAGCCGCGCCACCTTGGCGGTGAACTCCGGCTCGACGGTGAAGCCGCGGCTCTGGATGTCGAGCTGGGCGAGCACTTCGCGCCGGCACGCCTTGTAGCACGTCTCCATGTCGGTCAGGTTCAGCCCGGTGAACAGGTTGCTGAGGAACGTCAGCACGCGGTTGCCGAGGTAGTGCACGAAGCCGTCGCGCTCGCGCGACGGGTCGGCCGGATCGACGAGGTAGCGCGAGCCGTAGACGACGTCCGCGACACCGGCGCGGATCGGCGCCAGCAGCTCCGGATACTGCGCCGGGTCGTACTCGAGGTCCGCATCCTGCACGACGACGACGTCGCCGCGCGCCGCCGCGAAGCCGGTGCGCAGCGCCGCGCCCTTGCCGCGGTTCTGCTCGTGCACGAGCACGCGCACGTCCGGCAGCTGCGCCAGCTCGGCGAGGATCGCGCGGCTGTGGTCGCGGCTGCCGTCGTCGACCAGGATCAGTTCCTTGCGCAGCGGCACCGCCAGCACCGCCTCGACGATGGCGCGCAGCGTGCGCTCCTCGTTGTAGACGGGCATCACGACGCTCAGCAGGAAGTCGGCGGGCAGCGGGGTCACGCCCGCAGTCTGCCACGCGCGGCGGCGGCAGGCACGCGTCGGCTGCGCCGCGCACGCGTCACGACGCCGGCGGCCAGTTCTGCATCCGCGGCTTGCTGCGGTAGCGATCCCAGGCGTCGCACAGCACGGTGACGACCGGGCGGCACAGGTTGCCGCGCAGAGCGACGCGCACCGCCGCCGCGACGTTGGCGCCGGCCGGCGCGCTACTTCGCCTTCTCGACGTAGAACGCGAGCGTGCTGTCGCAGGCGTTGCCGTTCGGGATCAGCGGCATCTGCTGGAAGCCGCCGTTCTGGTGCTTGCTGACGGTGACCAGCACGCGGCGATCGCCCTTCGGCGTCACCACGCGGCCGATGCCGACCGCGCAGCAGGTGAACTCGTACGGGATCGGCTTGCTGGGCTTCACCAGCACGACGTCGCCGTCGAGCTGGAACGTGCCGCCGTGCTTGGTCGAGCCACCCGAGTTGCCGAGCTGCGGGTTCACCGCGTAGTAGCCGAACGAGTAGTCGTAGGTGCCGTCCTGCCGCAGCACGAACGAGCCCGACGAGGCGGTCACCGCGACGCCGGCGAAGCCGCCGGTGACGGTGCTGTAGTAGCTGCCGCCGAACGCGCTGCTCGACTCCTCCCATTCACCGAGCAGGTCGGCCGCGGCGAAGTAGCCACCGGCCGGATACGGCGGCTTGCCACCCTTCGGCTGCACGGAGTCGAGCACCTTGCCGAGCGGGAAGCACAGCGCCTGCAGCGCCGCACTCTCCTTGAAGGTGTCCATGCCGAGCCCGGGATCGCGCGGCTCCACCACCGCGACGATCGGCTGGACGCGGTTCTTGCCCAGATCCACGAGCCACAGCGCCCCGTAGGTGTCCGGGTTGCCCATCGTCTGCGGCGTGTTCGGCCGGCGGTGGAAGCGCCCCATGTAGAGCACGACCATCTGGCTCGGCAGGCGACCGCGGTAGTGCACGAACGTCTCGCCCGGCTCGAACGCGGCGAACTGCTCGCGCCACAGCCGCTCGAACAGCGCCGTCGGCCCGGCCGTCGCCGTCTGCACCGGCAGGAAGCCGATCGCCGCCTGGTGCGCCGACTCGGTGTTGGCCTGCGGCGTGCCGTCGCGCTCGACGTCGCGCAGCGTGCTGCGGTAGATCGTCGTGCCGCCGTCCTTCTCGGTGCTGAAGCCAGCCGGTGCGGTCCAGGTGATGCCGTCGATCGCGGGCCCGGTCGCCGGCAGCGGCGAAGCGCCGTTCGCGGCGGCCGGCACCGAAGGCGCCGTCGCAGCCGGCTTCTCGTTCGGCTTCTCGTTCGGCTTGCCAGCCGGCTTCTCGGCCGGCTTGCCCGGCAACGTGCGGCCGGCGAAGCCGCGCGCGGTCGGCGCCAGGTCCCCGGGCTTCGCCCCGACCAGCGCCGTGAACACCGTCGCCGCGGCCTCGCGCAGCGTCGCCGTCTGCTTCTCCTCGGTGGCGATCTCGAGCATCGCCGCGAACCACGTCGTGTAGCCGACGCACATCTCCCAGCAGCGCTGCTTGTCGGCATCGCGCATCGCCGCGACGTCCTTCGTCGCCAGCGCCTGCACGACCTGCGCGTGCACCGCGTCGCTCTGCTCCTCGCTGAGCTCCTGGCCGGTCGCGCACTGCCACAGCGAGACGACGAACAGCGCACTGGCGGCGCCGAGGTCCTTGTCGGCCTTCTCGGCGGCGAGCGCTTGCCGCATCGCCTTGCCGCCTTCGTCGAGCACCTGCAGCACGGTCTCGGCCGGCAGCTCCTCCGTGGCGAGATCCTTCGCCATCTCGGGGAAGAAGACCCAGCGACGCCTTGGCTGGAACGCCAACTCGGGCCGCAGCAGGGCCGCCTTGTCGGGCTGCTGCGCCGGTGCCTGCTGCGTGGTCAGCGTGCGCAGCTGCGTGCGCCACGCAGCGTCGTCCTGGGCCAGGGCGCCAGCGGCGAGGCAGAACAGCGAGAGGAGCAGCGGGCGCAGGGTCGGCATGAGGAGTGCAGCGGCAACGATCGACGAACCACACACGGCGACCGGAGATCGTGTCCGGGCTGGCGTGCCCGGCGGCACCGTTCGGACGACGGCGGCACGAGACCGGCGATGGCACGGCCATCCTACGCCGATCCTGCCCGCGCCCGACCCGATTCCTCTGCGCACGCTTCAGGCCGCGGTCCGGCCGCGCAACCGCCGCCACCACGCCCGCACGCGCGTGCGCAGGGCGCCGAGCCAGCGTCGCACCGCCTGGTAGGTGCGCAGCGAACGCACGTAGGCGTAGACGCGATCGCGCAGCCGCGTGAACCAGTCGTACAACCGCCGGAACCAGCCGATCTGCAGCAGCGCCGGCCGCGTCAGCGTGAACAGGCGCGCCAGCACGGCGGTGCCGACCAGCTTGCCGACGACGAAGACGACGACGCCGGCCCAGAACCGGCCGCTGCCGAACAGCCACAGGCCGAGCACCTTGACCGGCAGCATCAGCAGCCACGGCACGACGAACGCCGCCATCGCCGCCTTCGGCCCAAGGCGCTGGATGCGCGCTTCGAGGCCGCGGAACACCGGCAGGCGCGCGATCCACTTCGTCAGCGCGACGAGCCCGTCCCACACCCACTCTTCGAGGAACAGCCACACCGCGGCGACGACGGCGAGCACGCCGCGTGCGAGGCGGCGCAGCCAGCCTGGTCGCCGTTCGGATTTCGCGTTCGTGCTCAAGGCTTCAGGGGTCGTTCGTCGGTCGGCCCGCGGCATGATGCCGGCATGGACCCGCACGACAAGGAACCGGTCAATCTCGTCGAGAAGAACCCGGACGGCTCGTTCACCAAGGAGACGCTGCTGCGCGCCGTCAAGGCACTGAAGAAGCGCATCAAGCTGACCCGCCTGGACGACGAGTCGAGGCTCGGCCACGACGCGATGAGCAAGGGCGGGCACTCCGGCATCGTCGCCGTCAAGCCGCCGACGCAGTACCCGGCCGAGGTGTGGCAGGCGCTCGAACAGAAGGGCCGCGTGCGCATCGACCGCAACGGCCTGGTCGAGCTGATCGAGCAGCCGAGCAATCCGTGAGCCGGAGCGACGGCGCGCGCTAGCATCCGCCGCATGCCTTCGTTTCGCGCCAGCGCTCGTCCCTCCGCCCGATCGCTCGCGCACGGTCGCTCGCGCGTGCGCCGTTGGTGCGCGGCCGTCGCCCTGACCGCAGTGGCCGCGTGCAGCACCACGCCAGCTACGACCGATGCCCACACCACGAGCGGCCCGGTGCTGATCGCGACCTGGCCGTTCGGCAAGATCGCGACCGACCTGGCGCTGGCCAAGCTGGCCGCCGGTGGCTCGCGCCTCGACGCCATCGAGACCGGCATCCGCGAGATCGAACGGCAGAGCTGCGACGGTTCGGTCGGCCTCGGTGGCAAGCCCAACGCCGCCGGCTATGCGCAACTCGACGCCTGCATCGTCGACGGCCCGGGTCGCCGTTCCGGCAGCGTCGCCGGCCTCGAGGGCATCGTGCATCCGATCAGCGCCGCGCGTGCTCTGCTCGAACACGGCAAGCACGCGATGCTGGTCGGCGAAGGTGCCCGCTGGTTCGCCCTCGACCACGGCATCGCCTCGGTGCCGATCGACGAGCTTTCGGCGAAGAAGCAGGCGTGGCGCGCGCGCGACCGTTCGCAGGGACCGCAGACGAGCGGCCACGACACCGTGACCGTGCTGCTGCGCGCCGCCGACGGCCACCTCGCCGGCGGCTGCTCGACCAGCGGGGCCGGCGGCAAGCTGCCGGGCCGGGTCGGCGACTCGCCGATCTTCGGCGGCGGCCTGTTCGTCGACGACGAAGTCGGCGCCGCTGGTGCCACTGGCATCGGCGAGAACGTCATGCGCTACGCGGCGACCTGCCTCATCGTCGAACGCATGCGCAGTGGCATGACGCCGCAGCAGGCGTGCGAGGACGTGGTGCACCACATCGCCCGCCAGGATCCACGCGGCTACCAGCTCGACGTCTGCTTCATCGCCGTCGACAAGCAGGGTCGCGTCGGCGCCGCCGCGTCGAACAGCGTGTTCCCGTTCGCGGTGACGACGGCGACCGGCAGCCGCGTGCTCGAAGTGCAGCCGGTGACGCCGCGCTGAGAGTCCGCGCACCGGCGAGCCGCAGCGCGGGTGGCTTGCAATCGGGCCGGCCCCTGCCGATCGTCGCGGCCATGCTGACAGGCCCTCGTTCCCGCCGTTCGTTCGCCATCGCGGCTGCCACTCTGGTCGTCGCCGCCTGCAGCAAGGGAGCCCCGCCCGATCCGAAGAACCGGCCGGTGCCGTGGTCCTATGGTCCGACGACCGCCGACGCGACCAACGAGCACCTGGTCGCGACCGGCACCAAGGGCGGCGCCAAGCTGAGCGTCGGCTGGCAGTGCCGGCTGCAGGACGGCAAGGCGCTGCTGGTGCAGCCGTTCAAGCGGGCCGAGTCGCACCCGATGTTCGACAAGGTCGTGCTCAGCATCGGCCTCTACGACAAGGCCGACCAGCTGCTGACGCGCGTGCAGAGCGAACCGATCACGGCGGCGACGAAGGGCTTCACGTTCCCGATCGACGAAGCCACCGCGGCGAAGCTGGCGTCGCTGACGTTCTTCTACGTCGCCAAGTGACGACGAGACTCGGCAGTCCCCGCCGCACCTTGATCCTCGGCGCCAACTCGGCGATCGCCGCCGAGGTCGCCGCCTTGTGCGCGGCGCGCGGCGACCGCTTGTTCCTGGTCGGCCGCGATCCGCACAAGCTGCAGGCGCTGGTCGCTTCGCTCGGCCAGGCCGTCGTCGGCCACGCCGCCGTCGACTTCACCGACTTCGCCGCCGCCGAACCGCTGGTGCAGCGCGCGATCGCCAGCCTCGGCGGCCTCGACCAGGCCCTGATCGCGCACGGCCTGCTCGGCGACCAGGATCGCAGCGAACAGGACGTCGCCTACGCGCGGCAGATCGTCGACGCCAACTTCACCAGCGCGGTGGCACTGCTGCTGCCGCTGGCCACCTACTGCGAACGGCAGGGCCACGGCCACCTGGCGGCGATCACGTCGGTCGCCGGCGATCGCGGCCGGCCGCGCAACTACACCTACGGCGCCAGCAAGCGCGCGCTGAGCTGCTACCTCGAAGGCCTGCGCAGCCGGCTGTTCCACCGCGGCGTGCGCGTGCACGACATCAAGCTCGGGCCGGTGCCGACGCCGATGTCGGCGGGCCATCCGCAGAACGTCCTGTGGGGCGAGAAGCGCGCCGTCGCGCGCGGCATCGTGCGGGCGATGGCCGGGCGGCGCTTGCGCGTCTACCTGCCGCGGCACTGGCGCCTCGTCATGGCGATCGTGCGCGTGCTGCCGGAATGGCTGTTCCAGCGCTTTCGCTTCCTCGCCGGTCGCTGAGTCAACCGCGCGGTGACGCGCGCCGGCGCACCAGCAGCTTGCGCAGCTCCTCGACCCACAGCACCAGCGACGCCACCAGACCGAGCCCGACGAACTCGGCGACGCCGAACGGCACCGTGTGGAACACCGCCTGCAGCGGCGGCGCGAAGACGACGGCGAACTGCAGCACGTTGCCGAGCACCAGCCCGCCGAGCAGCCACGGGTTGCGCCACGGTGCCTGCGCGAACGCCGACTGCACCGCCGAGCGGCAGTTCAGCACGTTGCACCACTCGCACAACGCCAGCAGCGTGAACGTCTCGGTGCGCACCTGCGCCGCGTCGACGCCGGCGGCGTGCCGCCAGACGAACCAACCGAGCGTGACGGCGGTGATCGTCGGCACCATCACGAACAGGCGCGCGCGCAGCACCCGGTCGAGCAGCGGCTCGTCGACCGGCGTCGGCGGCCGCCGCATCTCGTCGCCTTCCGCCGGCTCGAGCACGAGGTTCACCGTGACGAGCCCTTCGGTGACGAGGTTGTTCCACAGGATCATCACGGCGGCGAACGGCGGCGGATAGCCGAGCGCCATCGCCAGCAGCAGCACCAGCACCTCGGCGAACGAGGTCGACAGCAGCAGCAGCACCGCCTTCTTCAGGTTGCCGTAGACGACGCGCCCTTCCTCGACGGCGGCGACCAGGGTCGCGAAGTCGTCGTCGACCAGCACGATCTTGGCGGCGTCCTTCGCCACCTCGGTGCCCGACGCCCCCATCGCCACGCCGACGTCGGCGCGGACCAGCGCCGGTGCGTCGTTGACGCCGTCGCCGGTCATCGCCACGACGTCGCCGCGCGCCTGCAGTGCGGCGACGATGCGCAGCTTCTGCGCCGGCTGCACGCGCGCGAAGACGGCGATGCGGTCGAGTCGCGCCCGCAGCGCCGCGTCGTCGAGCGCCGCCAGTTCCTGGCCGTCGACCGCTTCGTCGCCGGGTCGCGCGATGCCGATCGCCTGCGCGATCGCGAGGCCGGTGCGGCGATGGTCGCCGGTCACCATCACCGTGCGCACGCCGGCGGCGCGGCAGCGCGCCACGGCGTCGTGCACTTCGTCGCGCGGTGGAT
>CANGSN010000064.1 GCA_947455805.1 Planctomycetota bacterium | reverse complement strand
GGCTTCGCGGTGACTCTGCTCGAGTCGCGCGGCTGGCTCGGCGGGCGCGCGTTCTCGTCGCCGGAGCGGCGCAGCGGGCGCGTGCTCGACAACGGCCCGCACGTGATGCTCGGCTGCTACACGGCGATGCGCACGCTGATGCGCCGGCTCGGCACCGAGGACGGCTTCCAGCAGGATCGCCGCCTGACGATGGCCTACCGCCACCCCGGCGGTGCGGTGGCGCAGTTGTCGCTGTCGGGCCTGCCGGTGCCGCTGGCGATGCCGTGGGCGCTGTTCCGCCTGCCGGTGCCGCTCGGCGCGCGCCTGCGCGCGTTCGTCGGCATGGTGAGCTCGCTGTTCGGCGCGCCCGCGGCGTGGACGCTCGGCGACTGGTACACGCGGCGGCGTCAGCACGGCGTGCCGGACGCGATGCTGTGGCGACCGCTGTGCCGCGCGATCATGAACTGCGAGCCCGAGGAAGCCGCAGCCGCGGGCTTCCTGGCGACGCTGCGCGAAGCGTTCCTCGGCAGTGCCGCGCGCGCGGCCTTCTGGATCCCGCGGCGGCCGTGGAGCGAACTGATCGACGCGCCGGCGCGTGCCGTGCTGCCGCAGGCCGGCATCGATCTGCGCCTCGGCGCGCGCGTGGCGTCGCTGGCGACGAGCGGCGACCGCATCACGGCGATCGCGACACTTGCCGGCGAACGCCTCGAACTCGGCGACGGCGACCTCGTCGTCTCGGCGCTGCCGTGGTTCGCGCTGGCGGAGCTGCTGCCGACGGCGGCGTTGCCGCGCGCGCGCGAGCTGCGCGCGGCGCCGATCGTCACCGCCTACGTGACGACGGCGCAGCCGCTGCCGGACGACGGGCCGGTGACGGCGCTGGTCGACGGCGCGCCGTTCCACTTCGTGCTGCGGCGGCCCGGCGACGATTCACGGCACGTGGCGCTGCTCAGCGGCGGCGACCGTTCGTTCGACGGGCAGCCGGTGGCGACGATCGCCGAACGCGCGCTGGCGCAGCTGTCGCGCTGGTATCCGGCGGCGTCGTTCGCCGGTGCGGAGGTCGTCGTGCGCAAGGAGAACCTCGCGACGTTCGTGCCCGCATGCGGCACTGCGGCGCTGCGGCCAGCTCCTGGGAAGTTGCCGGCAGGGCCAAGCAACCTGCGCGTATGCGGCGATTGGACCGCGACCGGCTTCCCCGCCACGCTCGAAGGCGCCTGCCGGTCGGCGGTAGCGATGCTGCGCGAGTTCGCGCGCTGACGCAACTGATCGGCCCAGTGTTGTTCCTGGGGTCGTGCTCGCCGTTCCCGCGGGCCTGATGCGGCACGCCGTCACGCGCTCGCAGTCACCGGGGTGCCGATGAATCGACGGCCGTCGGCACTCAGCGGATGGATGCTGCGCGGGCCCCAGTCCTGCCGCCAGCCGAGCGCTTCGGCGACGGTCAGGTTCCGGTCCAGGAGTTTGAGTTTCACTGCGGGGCTCTCACCGTCCTTGTCGCGGTTGAACCGCACACGCACGTAGTTGCGGTAGGCGAGGAACAGGTTCATGTGGCTCTGCAACCACTCGCGCTTCTTGGTCACGAGCCACGACTTCCGGCGCAGGCGCCCGAGGTTGTCGCGCGTCATCGCCAGCGTGGTGTTGATCGGGAACAGCGGATTGAACGTCGTGCGCGGCAGCTTGCCGGACGTCGTCTCGTGCGTGACGCGATCGCCGAAGACCTCGCTCGCGATCGTCGCGTAGCTGCCCTTCAAGTCGGTCTGCAGCGTCAGCTTGGCTCCGTCGAGGCGGCGATCGAGCTCCTTCAGCACGGTCGTGACGCACTCGCGGCTCTGGTCGGGGCGCGGGCCGGACTCGAGTTCTTCGCGCTCCTGCCACTCGCGGCGCTTGCTACCCGATGCAGCGAGGCGGCGGGTCGTGCCGACATCGGTCGCGACCACGAACCAGTGTTCGCGTTCCATCAGCACCGGCATCGTCAGCGTGCGGATCGAGGCCTGCTCGTAGGTCTCCTCTTCGTCGAGCAGGAACGTGCGATCGGCCGGCAGTCGCGGGCTGAGGTTGTGGTGCAGCAAACCGGCGTGGGCCGCGAGCTTGCGCGCCTTGTATTGCAGCGACGAGACGGCGGCATGCACGGTGCGCGCGGTCTGGCGGTAGCCGACGCCGCTGACCAGGTTCTCGAACAGGCGCTGGTTCAGTTCTGGCCGCTGGTCCCAGTAGTCGAGGCAGAACGTCGGCTTCGAGAACGTGATGCGGCAGGTCTTGCAGCGGAAGCGCTGCACGCGCTCGGGGCGGCTCGACGGCTTGAAGAAGCCGAAGAAGATCCAGAAGCGGATCCCTGGGTTCAGATGCTGCTTGCAGTCGGTGTTCGGGCAGAACGGCGGACGGAATTCCATGAGCTCTCCTCGCCCGCGCCGACATGGCGCGCGCAAGGTGCTATGTGTCCGCTCACCCGCCCGCGGTCGCAGTGTTCATCGAATTCTGGCAGCGACAACACTGGGCCGATCAGTTTCACCCGAGCGCTTCGTCGATCATCGTCACGATCTTCTCGAGCAGCCCGCGCAGACGGCGGCGCTCGGCGTCGAGCTCCTTCACCGCGCTCACCAGCTGGTCGAGGTTGCGCACCTCCTCCAGCTTCTGCGAGAAGCGATCGGCGGCGACCGACTCGACCTGCTTCAGCACGCGCGGTGCGGCCTGCGTCGCCGCGGCGGCCGCGGCATCCTTGTCCTTCTTGCTGCCGCGCGGCTTCACCGGCACGAGGCCGAGCACGGCCTTGGCGCGGCCGTACATGATCGGCGCGATCGGGAAGCCCTTCGCTTCGGCGCGGCGGCGCAGCTCGGCGTAGAGCATGTTCGGCTCGCGGCGCAGTTCGGCGACCAGGAACTCGAACGCGGCCGAGCCCTTCTTCTTCGGGCTCGGCGTGGCCTCGTCGCTCATGTCGGCTTCCGGTGTGGTGTCCATCGGAGTCTCGTCTCGGGCTTCGATCTCGATCGGCTCGGGGGTCGGTTCGCGGCGGGTCTCCGGCTCACGACGAGGCTCGGTCGGCAGCGCCGGGCCCTTGCTGCGCGCGGGCGGCAGGCCGAGGTGACGGCGCGCGCGTCCGTACAGGATCGGCTGCATGGCGACCCCGGCCTCGTCCGCGAGGCGGCGGACGGCGGCGTAGTCGAGGTCGGGGTCCTCACGGAGTCGTTCGATGGCGAACGCTTCTCCGGAGATGCGAGGTGAGCCGGGCATGATCATCGTGGCGCAGTTGCGGGCGGAAGAGCAAAGCGAGCGCCTCCGGCCACGCAAGCACAAAGGTCGTCGCCTTCGCTGCGTACTGCGACGCATTCTGCCTCGGCGCGGTCCGATGCGTATACCGCATCGGAACTTCATCCGAAGGTCACTGGCGCTGCGCGAAGCGGTAGGTCAGCGCGAACGTCTCGATCGCCGGTGCCGTGGGCGGCTCTGCGTCGACGTTGTTGGCCATCAGGAAGCGCCAGTTCACGTAGCGCAGCGAACGCGGTTGCAGGCCCGGCGCCCCGAGGCTCGCCAGCCAGGCCTCGTCCATCAGCTGGTTCGGATCCTCGACGTACGGCGTCACCGTGCGGTTGTAGAGGTAGGACCACCAGTTCCTGCCGGCGCGCGTGTCCCACTTGCGGATGTGGGCGTCGCCGGCCTTCAGCGGATCGAGCGGGAAGTTGTCCGCCGTCGGCCGCAGGTCGGCGCGCGCGGTCTGGTCGAACAGCGGGTTCTGCTGCGTCGGCGCCGGGAACAGCGCGTTCGGCTGCGAGATCCAGCGGGTCCAGTACCACGGCTGCGGATCGACGAGGTCGGCGCCGCGGAACTGCGGCGTCACCGAAGTGCCCGACGGCAGGCGCGCCAGCGGCGGATCGAAGGCGACGCCGAACTCCGGCAGCACGCCGTTGGGCAGCGCCGGTTGACCCCCGGCGAGGAACCACGGGCCGAGGCGGGGATCGCCGATGCCGGCCCCGACGCGGTGCGGATCGAGCAGGTCGACGAAGCCCGCGGTGGCGACGGTCTGCCGGCGCACCAAGTCCATCATCACCCAGAAGAACGTGTTGTCGCCCTTCAGCGGATCGTTCGGTGTCGGCACCCACGGTGCGGTCGGGCTCGCTCCGGGCGCCCAGCCGCCGGCGGCCACCTGCCAGGCAGCATCGCCGATGCCGATGCAAAGGCCGCCCTGCGTGGCGCCGTTCGGGCGACCGCCGCTGAACACGCGGAAGCACGGCCGCACGTTCGACTGCACGGTGATCGACGTCTGCCAGCCGTTGAGGCCTTGCGCCACGTACGGCGCGTCCGCCGGCAGCGACGCCGAGTCGCACCAGGTCCAGAAGTCGGCGAGCAGCGGCAAGGCGATGCTGCCGACGAGGCCGCCGGTCAGCGCTTCGGGCGCGCTCGGGCTGTCGAGGCGGAAGTTCGGCGCGTCGTTCCAGTACGAGTTGACGAACTCGATGCCGCCGGCGGCGGCGATGCGACGTCGGCCCATGCCGTTCAGGAACGGCGAGATCATGTGTGGCGCGTAGGCCGCGGCTGGCCCGCTGCCGAACGTCGGCGTCAGGTCGGTGCCGATGCCCGAGTCGCAGCCCTGCTCCATCACCGTCTCGTCGCGGAACACGAAGTACGGCTTCTGGAAGCGCGGCAGCGGCAGGTAGTCGAGCACGCCGCTCGGTTCCTTGACGAACTGCGACGGGTCGATGGTCATCGGCGTGTCGACGTAGCACGGATGCCGCGACGGCTGCGATTCGACGGTGTTGCCGCCGCTCGGCGCCGGGTTCCACACGAAGTTGCGACCGAACGTGCCGCGCAGCCCCGAGTCCGGGAACGACGGCAGGGCGCTGAAGCTGCCGACGCACGGCACCGGCCGGAACTCGGAGTGGCCGAGCCACAGGCTGGTGCGATCGAACTCGTCGAACAGCGTCGGGCGGCCGAGGAACGGCGCCCAGTACATCCGCTCGACGTCGAGGTTCATGTCGAACGGTTCGGTGCGCGACAGCCCGAGGTCGATCTCGCGCCACAGGGTCTGCAGGCGCGCCCCGTTCGGGTTCATCGGGTTCTGGATCGGGATGCCGACCAGGTTGCCCACCGCGCTGCTGACCGACTGACCCTGCTGGCCGCCGGCCGTGCTCACCGCCTGCGGGCAGATCGCCAGCGGCTGCGGCGGCTGTCCGATCGGCGACTGCTGCACGATCGTCGGAGCGTTGCGGTTGTCGGCGGCGACGCGCGTGCGCGAGCTCGGGCGCGCCAGCAGCTGGCCGTCCAGGTAGACGACGCCGCCGAACACGTCGTCGAGCGGCAGCGCCGCGGCCACCTGCGGCCCGCCCGGCGGCTGCACTTCCGTCGGCTTCAGGTAGCTCGGTTGCGGATCCTCGTCGCGCGACGCGTAGCGCCGCACGATCGACACCACGAGGTTGTCGGGCTGCATCGCCTGGTCGCCGTTGCGCCGCGTGTCGAGCGTGAACGGCACCACGACACTGGCCGAGCGCGCGGTGGTCGTTCCTTGCAGGTCGAGCGGGTTGCCGGCGAGGTCGCGCACGCCGCCGTCGGTGGGCGAGTTCGCGATCAGGTGCACGAAGTAGGGGAACTCGGTGCCAGGTGCTGGATCGCGCATGGCATCGTCGAGGTAGAAGCCGACGGTGGGCTGCAGCCGGACCGACGTCTGCGAGCCGTCCTCGTCGAGTGCGCGCGCGGCGATCAGGAACGGCGTGCGGAACTTCGCCAGGTCGAACGAGCCCGGGTCCATGCCCTGGCCGCCGGCCTGGTTCGGCACGTTCGCGACGAACTCGGCGATCGCCACCGGATCGGCGAGGTTGCGCATCGCGAAGAACAGCGTGTCGGCCCACTTCACGGTGGCGAGGTCGACCGGCTTGTTGAAGCGCACGACCGCGTTGACGAACGGCGACAGCATCATGTTGGGCTCGGGCTGTACGTTGGCGAGCGGCAACGGGCCGGGCGTGAAGGTCACGAAGTTGCGCGGATCGTCGCGGCCGTCCTGGCCGCCGGCGGTGAACTCGGCGACGCAGACCACGCGCGGTGCGTTGAGGCGCAGCCACGCTTCGCGCGCGGTGAGCTCGGCCGGGTAACCCGCCTGCTGGCGCGGATCGAGTTCGGCGAGCCCGTCCAGGCGACGGATGCGCACGCGCACGTGCTGCGCCGCGGGCACGTCGCGGTCGTCGATCGGATCGGCGATCACGTCGGCGGTGCCGAGCAGCGTGCCGTCGCGGCGCAGGAAGCGCAGCGTGTCGCCGCGGTCGAGCTCGTGCGAGCGGCCGCCCTTCCACACCGTGACCTCCTGCGCGTCGGTGGACGCTTCGTCGACGCGCTCGAGGAACATCGGGATCTCGCCGACGAGGCGCAGCGGCAGCGGGTCGCGCACGAAGCCGCGGGTCATCGCCGCCGACGTGTCCTCGGCATTGCCGGAACGGAAGTCGCGTACGATCGACGGCCGCGCGCTGTTGTTGCGCCCGGTCGGGCCGGTGTCGCCGGCGCGCAGTCCGGGGATCGCCAGCGGCCCGTCGAGGGCGAGTGCCACGCGCACGTTGGCGCCGAGCGAGTTGGTCGACGCGGGCAGGCCGGCGGCGTTGTTCGTGGTCTGGTACTGCAGCCCTTCGCTGCCGAGCAGCACCGGGTCGAGCACGAGGCTGCGTTCGCGCGGGATCACGCGCACCGGCAGCGGCGCCAGGTTGCCGTCTTGTTCGGGATCGCCGCCGATCTGCAGCAGCTGCACCGCCTCGTTGTTGACGATGCCGGCGACGCGGCCGTCGCCGCTGCGCGCGACGAAGAACGACTCGTCGACGCCGAGCGGGGCCGAGAAGCGCAGCCTCAGTGCTGTGTTGCGCGGCACCACCGAGTACGGCAGGCCCGGCCCGGCCTCGCCGAAGCGCATCGGCGCCACTTCGTGCAGGTCGTCGTCGAGGTCGGCGAACGCGCGCGCGAACTCGTCGCTGCCGATCTCGCGCGGGATCAGCAGGCGCGGCTGCAGCGTGTCGGGGTCGTTGGCGAGGAAGTCGTAGAGCACCTCGGCGTCGCTCAGCGACGACGTCGTCGGGCGCTGGTCGTCGACGCCGAGGCCGACGACGACGTCGCGTTCGTAGAGCGCGAGCACGGTGCCGCCCGCGGTCGTACGCAGGCCGTAGACGTCGACCAGGCGCCCGAACTCGACGGCGATCAGCTCGGGCTGCACGGTGTCGAGCTCGGGTGCGGGCCCGCCGCCCCCGCCGCGCGAACACGCAGCAGCGAGCGCCAGCGGCACGAGCCAACGGGCGAACGGGTGGAGACGCCCGCGACCACCGGCGAGGCGGTGGGCGGGCCTGGGCAGCGGGGTCTTCATGGGCAGGCTCTCGCCGCCCGAGCGTGCAGTGGGTTGGACGTCCCTCGCCGGGCGGCGGTGGCGCGTTCCAAAGCACGTGCCGTTCGGCCCGATGCGCGTCGCGCCGCCGCAGATCGCGGTGTTCGACCTCGCTGCGTGACCGCCGATGGCGCTCCGCACGCCTTCGCCGCGAGCGGCGCCGCTCGGCGTCGTGCTGCAGTGCTCGCGGCGTTACCGCGCGGATCGCCGCGACTACGAAGTCGCAGTGCGCTCGCTGCGCGCGAACATCGCCGCGAACGCCGTGTCGATCTGCGCGTGGTCGAACACGAAGCCGTTGGCCGGCAGCACGCCCGGCCGCGGTCGCTGGCTGAACAGCAGCAGGTCGCTCATCTCGCCGAGCAGCAGCCGCAGCGCGAACGCCGGTGCCGGCAGGAACGCCGGCCGGTGCAGCGCCTTGCCGAGCGCGCGCACGAACTCGCGGTTGGTCACCGGCGTCGGCGTCGTGGCCAGCACCGGCCCGCGGTAGCGTTCGTCGGCGAGCGCCGTGGTGATCACGCGCACGAGGTCGTGGCGGGTGATCCAGCCGACCCATTGCCGGCCGCTGCCGAGCGGGCCACCGATACCGAGGCGGAACGGCAACAGCATGCGCTGCAGGGCGCCGCCCGACGGATCGAGCACCATCGGGATGCGCAGGTGCACGACGCGGGTGCCGCACGCACGCAGCGGCTCGGCGCCGGCCTCCCAGGCCTTCGCCACGTCCGCCAGGAACCCGTTGCCGGGCGCGCTCCGTTCGTCGAGGACCTCGTCGCCGCGATCGCCGTAGATGCCGATCGCCGACGCCGCGACCAGCACGCGCGGCGGCTTCGGCAAGGATGCCAAGGTGCGGCACAGGGCCAGCGTCGCCGGGCCGCGGCTGTCGGCGATGCGCTGCTTCCGGGCCTTGCTCCAGCGGCCGCCGGCGACGTTCTCCCCGGCCAGGTGCACGACCGAGTCGATGGCACCGAGCGCCGCGGTGTCGACGGCGCCGGTCGCGGCGTCCCAGTGCGCCGTCCCGGCCGCGGGATCGCGCGAACGCACCAGCCTGACGACCTCGTGGCCTTGCTGCTGCAGTGCGGTGACGACCGCGCGGCCGACGAATCCCGAAGCTCCGGTGATGGCGATGCGCATGGGGTGGGCGGGCCGGCTTCGTGGGGGAGTCGCGGCCGGATGCAGCTCGCGTCTATCATGGCCGCGACATGGTCGCTTCGCCCCGATTGCTTCGCTTCGTCGTCGCCGTCGTCGGGTTCGCAGCCGCTGTCGAGGCGCAGAAGGACCTGCACCAACGCGTCGACGCGGCGTTGAAGAAGGCGCGGCCGGCGCTGCTCGCGCACCTCGCGGCCGCCACCAACGAAGGTGCACCCGGCGAGTTGGCGCTGATCACGCTGGCGGCGGTGCACGACGGCGTGCCGTGCGAGGACAAGCTGATGGCGAAGGCGCTGCAGAAGCTGGCGAAGGCGAGGCCGGCGCAGACCTACGACCTCGCGCTGCGCCTGCTGGTGCTCGAGGCGTGCCCGCAGGTGCCGGACCGCGAGCGGTTGAGCAAGGAGGACGGTCGCGACCTGCTGGCGCATCGCAGCAAGCAGGGCGCGTTCCAGTACGGACGTTCGCCCTCCAGCTGGGACCTCAGCAACACGCAGTACGGCGCACTCGGCCTGCGCGCCGCCGCAGCGCTCGGCGTCGACGTCGACCGCGGCGTCTGGGCCAGGCTCGCCGCCGAGATCGGTGACCAGCAGGACAGCTACGGCGGCTTCGGCTACGTGGAGCGGCACGCCGACGGCGACCACGGCTACGCCTCGATGACCGCCGCCGGCATCGCCGTGCTGGCGATCTGCCAGCAAGCGCTCGGCGAGTCGGGCAAGAACGACGGCAAGCTGTCGCAGCGCATCGCCCGCGGCTGGACCTGGTTCGACGCGCACAGCAAGGCGATCGGCGACAAGCACGAGCGCTGGAGCTTCTACTTCCACTACGGGCTCGAGCGCGCGGCGATCCTGTGCGACGTCGAGAAGGTCGCCGGGCGCGTCGACTGGTACGCCGAGGGTGCTGGCATGCTGCTCGAAGAACAGCTGACCGGCGGCGGCTGGCAGAGCACCACCGACGGCATGCCGGGTGGCCACCAGGGCAACGGTCGCGGCGATCTGGTGCCGACGTCGTTCGCGGTGCTGTTCCTGCGGCGCAAGTTCCAGAAGACGCCGAGCGGGCCCTTCACGCCCCACATCGTCAACCTCGCCAACCTCGGCCCCGCCAGCAAGGACGCCGACGTCGACGCGTGCGCGCAGCAGCTGACGGCGCGCGGCAAGGCGGCGATGGCGGACGTGGTGAAGGGCATGCGCAGCGACGTGGTGACGCAGCGGCGCGCCGCGGCGAAGGCACTGGCGGCGATCGCCGGCGACACGTTCGGCTTCGATCCGCTCGCCGATCGCGAGGCGGAGGTCGCGCGCGAAGCCGTGAAGAAGGCGGAGCTCTGGGCGCTGCAGAATCGCTGAGGCACGCGCCGAGCGGAGATCAACGCGGCAGCGGCACCAGCTCGTACTCGCGCAGCGTCGGTCCGCTGGGCACAGCTCCCTCCGCCGGCACCGCTTCGTAGACCGCGACCACGTCGTCGCCGGCGACTTCGTCGAGCGGGCCGGCGAGCAACTCGACGAGGCGCCACTTCGCCGGATCGCGCAGCGGCACCGTGGTCGCGACCTTGGCGTCGCCGATCAGGCCGCTCGACAGTTCGTCGACGAGGCCGGAGACGAGCTTGAACAGGCGTTCGAGGTCGAACAGCGGATCCGGGTCGTCGAACAGCAGCTCGCGCAGTAGCCGCCGGCCGCGGGCACCGTCGAGCGTCGGCGCCGGGCCGGCGTCGGGGAACAGTTCGAGCGCCTTGCCGTCGGTGCCGACCAGCAGCAGGTCGGGGGCGTCGCCGCCGGCGAACGCGCCGCGCACGCCGAGGCGCGCCTTGCCGACGATGTCGGTGAAGCGCTGCACGAGTTCTTCCTGGCGGCTCAGCAGTGACAGCAGCGGCGGGATGCGCAGCGTCACCGTGCGGCGCCACGTCGGCGTGCGCGCGAAGCCGTCGGCCTCGCTCTTGTGCCCGACCGCCTTCACGTCGATGTCGATCGACTGCACGAGCCCGAGCAGCAAGGCCCCGACGCCGGGCAGTTGCACCTGGAACGTCAGCAGGTCGGCGCGGCGGTCCGAGTCGAGGTCGACCAGCAGCATGCCGGTGACGTCGTCGGCGGTGGCCTGCGTGCGCGCCTTCGCGAACTGCGGGCCCTGCTTGCTCGACACGAACGTCCACACCTTGCGGCGGTGGGCGATCACGTGGTCGGGGATGCCGTCGCCGTCGACGTCGCCGCGCTGCAGCAGCTGGCGGTCGCCGAGCACGGCGGTGCTGCCGAGTTCGGTCGTCGCCTTCGGCGTGCTGTCGACGAACTGCGCGAGGTCGACCTCGATCGGCGGCGCGAACGAGCCGTCCTTCGCCTGCAGGTGGAAGCGGTGCTTCTGCCCTTCGCGCGTCAGCAGGTCGGGCTTGCCGTCGCCGTCGAGGTCCTCGGTGTCGATCGGCGGCACCACCAGCTCGCCGCCGAGTTCGCGTTCGCCCCGGCCGTCGCCGGCGTTCACCTGCGCGCGCACGCGCACGGCGATCGCTTCGAGCGCACGGAACGTCGGTACGCCGTCGTCGCCGGCCGCTTCCTGATGGAACGGCAAGACACCGGTCAGCGTCGGCAGCAGCACGTCGAGCTTGCCGTCGCGGTCGAGGTCCTGCACGAACGGCGACACGTGCACCGAGCCGAGCGGCAGCGTCGTGCGCGCGCG
>CANGSN010000063.1 GCA_947455805.1 Planctomycetota bacterium | reverse complement strand
GCACGCAGGCCCGCCCGTTCACGGTCGCCATCGCCGGAGGTTCCGGCAGCGGCAAGACCTCGCTGACGCGGGCGCTGGTCGGGCTGCTCGGGCAGGACACCTGCGCCGTGCTCGACCACGACTCCTACTACCGGGACCTGTCGCACCTGCCGCCGGCCGCGCGCGCCGAGACCAACTTCGACCATCCGGAGAGCCTCGAGAGCGGCCTGCTGGCCGCGCACGTGGCGGCGCTGCGCAGCGGCCGCGCCGTCGAGCGGCCGGTCTACGACTTCTCGGTGCATACGCGCACGCGCACGACGAAGCGGGTCGAGCCGCGGCCGGTGATCGTCTGCGAGGGCATCCTGCTGCTGGCCGTGCCCGAGCTGCGCGATGCGTTCGACCTGCGCGTCTACGTCGACACGCCGCCGGACGTGCGCGCCCTGCGCCGCGTGCAGCGCGACATCGTCGAGCGCGGGCGCACGGTCGAGTCGGTCGTGCAGCAGTACCTGGAGACGGTGCGGCCGATGCACGAGCGCTTCGTCGAGCCGGCGCGCGAGACCGCGGATCTGGTGCTCGGCTGGCAACACACTCCGGCGGACTGGGCCGCGATCGTCGTCGCGACGCTGCGCGGGCGCATGGGGCCGCGCTGACGCGCGCAGCCGATCGGCTGCTCGACGCCGTTCAGCGAACGCGCAGGCCGGGCGGCATCAGCGCGTAGACCTTCGCCGAGCCGTCGCCGGCGAGCGCTTCGCGCAGCAGGCCGAGCACCTCGCCGAGGTGGCCGACCTGGCCGAGCAGCTGCTGCAGGGCACCGCGCTCGACGCCGGCCGCGACCTGCGCGTCGAAGAAGGACGACAACAGCGAGTCGGCGAAGTTCGTCGGCTCCGGCTGGTGCCGCACCTCGAAGTCGTCGCCGAGGCTGGCGCGCTTCTTCACCATCGCGATCGCGTCGCCGACGCCGCCGATCGCATCGACGAGGCCGTTCTCGACCGCCTGCTGGCCCGACCACACGCGGCCGCCGGCGATGGCGTCGACCTGCTCGGTGGTCTTGCTGCGCGATGCAGCGACGTTCTGCAGGAAGCGCACGTAGATGTCGTCGACGAACGCCTGCATGCGGCCGCGCGCCGCGTCGCTCCACGGCCGGTCCATCGCGTCCATCAGCGGGCCGTCGTCGAGGCGCACGATCTCGGTGTGCACACCGAGGCGGCGCATCAGCGCGCCGGGCTGGAAGCGCATGCCGAACACGCCGATCGACCCGGTGATGGTGCCGACCTCGGCCAGGATCGGCTGGCCGATCGTGGTGATCCAGTAGCCACCGCTGGCCGCCAGGTCGCCCATGGAGAACACCACCGGCTTCTTCGCCGCGAGGCGCGAGAGCGCGTTGCGGATCGCCTCGCTGGCGGTCGCCGAACCGCCCGGCGAGTTGATGCGCACCACGACGCCCTTCACGTGCTCGTTGGCCGCGAGCTCGTCGAGCTTCGCCACCGCCGGACCGCTGACCATGCTGCCGGCACTCGGCTTGTCGCCGTCGACGATCTGGCCGGCGAGGTGCATGACCACGACCGTGGGCTCGTCGATCTTCTTCTCCTTCTTGCCGCCCGAGAACATGCCGGTCATCAGCGACATGAAGTCGAGGCTCTCCTTCTTCTTCTTCTTCTTCGGCCCGACGTCGGCGTAGTCGAACGCCTCGTCGCCGCGCACCGCGGCCAGCGCCCGCTGCGCGCCGTTCCACGGCACCAGCTGGTCGACGAGGCCGCGCGCCTTCGCCTCCTTCGCCGTCAACAGGCGCTCGGCCTGCATCGCGCGCACGACCTCGGGCTGCAGCTTGCGGCCGCTGGCGATCGCGCGCACGGAGTCGTCGTTCATCGAGCGCAGCATCGCTTCGTAGTGCGCGCGCAGGTGGTCCGACATCGTCGGCAGCATGTAGGGCTCGACCGCGCCCTTGAACGCGCCGACGCGCGTCACCTCGACCTGCACGCCGAGCAGATCCAACGCGTCCTTGAAGTGCGGCACCGACATCGCCGCCGAGCGCATGTCCATCGCCCCCATGTCGGCCATCAGGATGCGGTCGCACTGCGCCGCCAGCCGGAACGTGCCGGTGTCGACGTTCTCGACGTAGCACGTGATCGTCTTGCCCGCCGCGCGTGCGGCCTGCAGTGCGCGCTCGACTTCGCGCAGCTGCGGCTGGCTGAATCCAGCCCCACCGCTCAGGTCGAGCACGACCTCGGTCTCCGGCAGTTTCGCCAGCGCCTGCACCGCGTCGAGGAACGGGAAGAACGGCTTCGCCGGCGCGGCGCCGCCGGTCAGCAGGCTGGTGACGTCGAAGCCGGACTCGGCGAGATCGGCGTAGGCGCCTTCGGGGCGCAGGAACGGCACACGCGGCTTCGCCGGGGCGTCGGCCTTGTCGCCCTTCCCGGCCCTGTCGCCCTTGCCGGCCTTGGCGGCTTGCTTGCTGTCGGCCGGCTTGCCGCCGGTGTCCTGCGCGACCGCAGGCTGCACCAGGGCGAGGCAACCGAGGAGAGAGAACAACACGATCGGGGTTCGCATGCGGGAGGAGTCGTGGGGAGCGGGAAGGCGGAGAAGCATGCCAGCGCACGTCGCTGGCGCGAAGGCGGGCACCGTGGCCGGCCGCCGCACGGACTTGTCGCGCGGCATCGAACGCTCGCTAGACTGCGCGCCCTCGGCGCCCGTAGCTCAGTTGGATAGAGCACCGCTTTCCTAAAGCGGGGGTCACAGGTTCAACTCCTGTCGGGCGTACCACCTGTCGCTCCCGGCACGCCATCGCCAAAGGCCCGGCGCCCCGCCGCGGATGATCAAGTACCTCGGCTCCAAGCGCGTCCTCGTCCCCCTGCTGCTGCGGGTCGTGCGGGCGATGCGCAGCGTACGCACCGTCGTCGACCTGTTCGCCGGCACGTCGCGCGTCGGCCACGCCCTGAAGCGCGCCGGCTACCGCGTGCTGGCCAACGACCACAACGCCTACGCGCACCGCCTCGCCGCCTGCTACGTGCAGGCCGACCGCGACGACGTGCTCGCCGCCGCCACCGAGCACCTGGCCGCACTCGACCGGCTGCCCGGCGCGCCCGGGCCGTTCACCGCGACCTACTGCGAAGCGGCGCGCTACCTGCACCCGAAGAACGGCGCCCGCGTCGACGCCATCCGCAGCGCGATCGCCGACGCCGGCCTGCCGTTCGAACTCGAGTCGGTGCTGCTGGTGGCGCTGATGGAAGCGGCCGATCGCGTCGACTCCACCACCGGCGTGCAGATGGCCTACCTGAAGCAGTGGGCGCCGCGCGCACTCGAGGACCTGCGCCTGCGCGTTCCCGACGTGCTGCCGCCGGCCAAACGCGGCAAGGGCGAGGCGCACTGCCTCGACGCCGTGCTCGCCGCCGAGCAGCTGCACGGCGATCTGCTCTACGTCGACCCGCCGTACAACCAGCACAGCTACCTCGGCAACTACCACGTCTGGGAGTCGCTGGTGCGCTGGGACCACCTCGACGTCTACGGCAAGGCGAAGAAGCGCGTCGACTGCAAGGAACGCACGAGCGACTTCAACAGCCGTGTTCGCATCCTGCCGGCGCTGCGCAGCGTGCTCGAACGCAGCTCGGCGCGCACGATCGTGGTGTCGTTCAACGACGAAGGCTACGTGTCGCGCGCGCAGATCGAGGAGGTGCTCGGCTCGCTGTGGGGTGGCCGCGCGAACGTCGCCACGCTGGCGATCGACCATCCGCGGTACGTCGGTGCGCGCATCGGCATCCACAACGGCCGCGGCGAGAAGGTCGGTACGGTCGGCAGGCTGCGCAACGTCGAGCACCTGTTCGTGGCCTCGCGCAGCGACGTGCACGCGCGCTTGCGGGCGGCGGGACTGCTGCCCGTCGAAGCTGCAGTTGCGAACGATGGACTCGCGCAGAGCTAGCGGCCGCCGAACAAGCGGGAGAGCGCAGGGAAGCGCTGCTGCCACTCGGACCTGCTGGTCCACGGCGTGCCCGCCGGCCCCGCGTCCATCATGGCCCGCACACGCCGGCTCGTTGCAGTACAGGGCCCACGTCGCCTCGTCGTATCGCAACCAGAACTGGCGTCGATCGGCCATCGACACGGACGCCAGCGCGGACCGCAGCGCGCTCGTCAGCGCTGTCGCGGAGGCATCGCCTGCACTCGCCGCAACGTCGTCCATGAACCGCCAGAACCGAGCAGCCGCCTTCATGCCGCAACTCTGCCGCTCGCTCGCCCGACCGACCAGGACCGCGTGTGGGAGTGTTCCCCGATCCAAACCACCTCTGGCGAGCAGCCGATCCAGACTTTCGTCGCGGTGACGGCCCCGAGCGAAGCGCTCACGGCATCATCGCGAGCAACTCGGGTTCCTTGCTGGCGGCGTACCGACGAGCGCGCTGGCGCCACTGCAGCGCCTCCTCCCGATCGCGGCGATACAGGTCCCGATAACCCCGCAGACACCCGGCGAAGGTCGCCTGGTCGGCGAGCAACTGCTCGATGCACGCTTCCGCCTCGACGCGCAGCTGCGAATCCAGCCGCGCGTCTTCGAGCCAATCGTGCAGCAGCACGATCGCCACGCAGCGACCGAGCAGCAGGTCCTGCCGCGTGTCGAGTTCGAAGAAGTCGATGAGCGCCATCGCCCGCACCCGATCGTCGTCGCCGAGGTCCGCCCGCGGCCGCACGGTCGGACCGTGCCACTCGAGCAAGCCCTCCGGATCGTGGCCTTCGTCGCCGATCGGCAGCACGAGGCACGGCCGTTCCTTGGCATCCAGCTCGCGTCGCCGCTTCGACCGCGGGGCGGCCTTGCCGAGGATCGGGAAGCGGTCCCCCTTCAGCTCGCTGTTGCAGACCTTGCACGACACCCCGTAGTTCCACGGGTCGAACGCGAGGTGCACGTAGCCGCTGGCCGCACCATGCTTCAGCTTCGACGCGTAGTCGATGCTCCGGGACTTCGCCACGCGCTCTGTGGGCCACGGCTGCACGCGGTTCTTCGGCCGGAAGTGCTCGACGTCGTACTCGACCTTGCCACTGGCGCCGCCGTTCGGATCGGGTCGCGGCATCGGCTTCTCGCAGTACATGCACTTCCAGCCCTGCAGCTCCATGAACACGTGCTTGATGTCGCTCCAGATGCCGTCGCCGTCGTCGACGCGTCGTTTGGCCACCGCATTCGCCGCACGCTCCTTGGCGCGGCTCTCCCAGGTCGGCTCGGCCGCGGCGATGCGCGCTCGCAGGTCCCGCTCGGCGATCGCGATGCGGATCATCGCTTCGGCCTCCGCGTGCTGGAGCGCTTCGTGCGGCCCTTCGGCGCCGGAGCGCTGCGCTTCTTCGTCGACTTCGGGCTCGTCGTCCGATCGCCGCCGGCCTCTGTTCCGCTGTTCGGCTTGGTCCGTGGCTGCCCAGACAGCCGCTTCTTCCAGGTCGAGGGCGGAGCTTCCTTCACACCGCCGCTCGACGGCATCGGGTCGAGCTCCGCGGCACCTCCGAGGACCAGCATGCGCAGGAACTGCTGGGCCTTGCCCGGATCGCCGCTGCGCGCCTGCTTCGCCACCTCGGCGACCGCAGCCGCGAACCCTTCCTGACGCGTCGACTTCAATCCGAAGTACTCGCTGGTCAGGATCTGGTCGGCGCTGAGCCCGAAGACCTCGAGCGGAGCGGCCTCGACGACGGTGCCTCGCTCACTACGTCGCACGATGCGCACGTTCTCCCGGTGCAGCGAACCCACCACCAGCGGACTGTGGCTGGTCAGCACGAACTGCAAGTTCGGCATCGCCCGTGCGAGCCGCGGGATCACGGTCTTCTGCCACGTCGGGTGCAGGTGCAGATCGATCTCGTCGATCAACACGATGCCCTCGGTCTGGAACAGCATGGCCCCGCTCGGGACGCTGCGCGAGATGTGGTAGAGCAGGTCGGCGATCCAGCCGATCAAGGCCCGATAGCCATCGGACAGCGCATCGAACGGAAACTCGGTGCCGTCCATGCGGAACAGGTATTGACCGTCCTTCGGCTCGTCGACGATCTGCACGTCGTCGAGCACTTCGTTGAAGAGCGTGACGAGCTGCTTGCGGCGACCGGGGTTGTCCCACTGGGGCAACCACGACGACAAGGGCCGCAGCACGACCGAATCCTCGAACAGACCGGCGACGCGCAGGAACCGCGGGCTCCGCTGCTTCTCCTGCATCTGCAGCGCGAACGAGCCGGCGGCGTCGACGCGGCGGCTGGCGCCGTAGCCGACCAGGAAGCACGCGGGGCTGCGTTCCTTCCACAACAGCTTGGCCCACTCCGGCTCGCCGGCGCTGAGATCGAAGCGTTCGTGGTCGTCGTCCTTGCTCGCCAGCAGACGGAACTCGCTGTCGATCTCGTCGGCCCGCCCATCCTGCGGCGTGAACCGCAAGCGCGCCACGGCCCGGCCGACCCCCTTGTTCGCCAGCCCCTTCGTGGTGCGACGCACCATCGCGCGCGGCGCGTAGCCGGAGGACGGCATCAGCGGCGCCAGCGCCGCCAACGCGATCGCGCGCAGGATCGTCGTCTTGCCGGAGCCGTTGACGCCGAGCAGCAGCGTGACGTTCGGCAGCGGGCCGCCATCGTCCGGCTGCGCCGAACCTGGCGTGGGCACGCACAAGTCGACCGACACCTCGGAGATCGTGCGCAGGTTCTCGCACGTGATGCGCGTCACATACATGCGCAGAACGGTAGCCGGAGGCGGCGGGCCGGTCTTGCGCCGCACGGCGACGCGCTACGGTCGGCGATCGCGGGGGCGTCAGCCGGGACCGAACAGGCTCGGCTGGCCACCCGCCGCACCCGACCAGCGCGCCAGGTATTGCTTCATGCGCAGCTTCTTCACCGTGTTGCCCGAGCTCATGTAGCGGATCACGCCGTACACCTCCCGCTCCGGCGCCCACGGCCGGTCGTAGCGGCCGAGCACCCACGAGATGCCGGTGTAGGAGTTCGGGTCGCGGCCATCGAGCGCGTAGCGATTGTTGAGCTCGATCAGGATCGCCATCGCGTCCGCCGGCTTCGGCGTCCACTCGAGCACCTTCTTGCCCCACAGCATGCGCAGGTAGTTCTGCATGACGCCGGTCTCGCGCAGCTGCGTCTGCGCCGCGTTCCACACCGGGTCGTGCGTCTTCGACGCGGCGAACTGCTCGAGCGTGTAGAGGTGCTCGCGCGGATCGGCTGCGTGCTTCTCCAGCGTCTTCTTCGCCCAGTCGGGCAACGATTCGAAGTCCTCGTAGTCGCTGCGCTGCCACGTGTAGTTGAAGCCGAGCTCGCGCCAGGTCAGCAGTTCGTCGACGAACGACTCCGCCGTCTCGCTCATGCCGAGCCAGCCGCGCTGGCCACCCTGCGTCGCCTTGATGCGTTCGCGCGTCCAGCCTTCCTGCTTGGCGAGGCCGGCGAACACCTGGTGCACGCCGACGTGGCCGTAGTGCAAATACGGCGACAGGCCGCTGGCGCAGTCGGCGTCGGGTTCGCTGCGTTCTTCGCCGTAGCGCGGCAGACGCGTGGTCAGGAACTGCCGCAACGTGGCGCCGGCGGCGGCGGCACCGCCGCGCAAGGGAGCGACCGGCACCGTGTGGTCGATCGGCAGCGCGGCCAGCGCCTTGGGGTCGGCGGCGAGTTGGGCCGGCGACGCCCCGTGCCACTGCTTCAGCAGCGCGCGCGGCAGTTCGACCGGGCCCTGGTCGTAGCCGCGCAGCGGATCGCCGAGCGGGAAGTCGCCGAGGTGTGCTGGCAGCGCCTTCTGCAGGAAGCGGCGGAAGTCGAACGCGCGGCCGAACACCTTGTCGCCGACGCGCAGCGGCAGCAGGCCGTTGCCGTCGACGGCCTCGAGGCGGACCGGCAGCGTGCGCGCCGCCGCCGCGACCATGCGCGGCAGGAAGAAGCACGGGTAGTCGTCGGTGACGACGGCGCAGGCGCGTTCGCCGAGCGCCTGCAGCAGGCCCTTGCCCGCACCCGGAGTCGGCTCGACGTACGGCAGGTAGCTGACGCCGGCGGCGGTGAAGTCGGCGGCGTTGTCGGCCATGCCCTGCAGCACGAACGCGTGGTGCCGGTCGCTGGCCCAGCGGTAGCCGCAGCGCAGGCCTTCGAGCACCAGCAGCGGTCGGCCGAGTTCGCGCGCGAGGGTGGCTGCGCGCTGCAGCGCGAAGTTCGCCTTGGCGCGGCGCTGGGCGATCATCCAGTAGAGGACGAACGAGCCGTCCGCGCGCACCGGTCGGTCGTTGGCGGTGTGGATGCGGACTTCGGGAACGGCTGCCATGGTCGGGGCCCTTCGCCGCCTTCGCCTGCGCGGATGCGCCGCGGTCGCGGGCCTCGTATGGTGCCCGGCGCTCATGAAGCGCGGCAACAAGCAACTGTTGGTCGTCGGCGACCGCGTCCTGGTGAAGCCGGAGAAGGCCGAGAGCATGACCAAGGTCGGGCTCTACCTGCCGGCGACGGTGGTCGAGAAGGAGGACGTGCGCGGCGGCACCGTCGTCGCCCTCGGCCCGGGCACGCCGCTGCCGCCGCCGGCCGAGGAGCAGGAGCCGTGGAAGGACGGCTACAAGGCCGCGCGCTTCCTGCCCATGCAGGTCGAGCTCGGCGACACCGCGCTGTTCTTCCGCAAGGCGGCGATCGAGATCACGTTCGAGGACGAGCAGTTCCTGGTCGTGCCCTACGGCGCGATCCTGGTGCTGGTGCGCGGCGGCAAGGTGCCGGACGAGCTGCCGAACGATCTCTGAGCGCGTGGGCCGACGAACCAGGAACGCTCACCCAGCCGGCTGCAGCGCCGCGACGATCGCGTCGACGACGCCGGCGACCGGCTGCGACGAGGTGTCGACGACGATCTCGGCTTGGCGGTAGAGCGGCTCGCGGTCGGCGAGGATGCGGCGCAGGTCGGCGAACGCCTGCTCGTTGTCGGCCATCGGACGGGTGTCGCCCTGCGCCAGCACGCGCTGCCAGTGGTCCTCGGGCACGGCGCGCAGCCAGACGGTGCGGGTGCGCGTGCGCAGCGCCTGGAAGCTCTGCGCGTCGGTGACGACGCCGCCGCCGACGGCGATCACGCACGGCTCGCCGGCGAGCAGGCGCAGCAGTTCGGCACGTTCCGTCGCGCGGTAGTAGGCCTCGCCATGCAGCTGGAAGATCTCGCCGATGCGCAGGCCCGACGCGCGCTCGATGCAGGTGTCGAGTTCGTGGAACGGCACCGCGAGGCGCTGCGACAGCAGCGGCCCGACCGTGCTCTTGCCGGCGCCGCGCAGGCCGAGCAGCGCCACGTGGCGGCTGGTGTGCGGCTGCGCGATGTCGGCGAGCAGCGCCACCAGCTCGACGCCGAACGCCTGCGCCAGCGTCTGCAAGCGCAGCAGCGACGGGTTGGCGACGCCGCCCTCGACGTCGGCGAGGAAGCGTTCGCTGATGCCGGTGTGCGCGGCGAGGTCACGGCGGCTCCAGCCGCGTTCCTTGCGGCGCTGGCGCACATTGGCGCCGAGGCGGGTCAGCAGGCCGTCGTGGTGGTTCAGAAGTAGTACCACTCGGTGGTGTTCGAGATCAGGCCACCGCTGGTGGCGCCGCCGAACAGCATGATCTGGCCCTGCGGCGTCGCGTAGGCGGCCGCACCGGCGCGCGCGCTGGTCATCGCCGGACCGGCCGAGAACGTGTTCGTCACCGTCGAGAAGATCTCGGTCGTCGACAGCGGCGTCGGCGACAGGATCGAACCGTTGGCGCCGCCGGCGAGCAGGAACAGCCCGTTGCCGAGCGCCCAGCCCTTGTGGTTGCCGCGCGCCGTGGCCAAAGCACCGACCGTCGTCCAGGTGTTGGCGACCGCGTCGTAGACCTCGGCGGTGTTGGTCGGGTTGCCCGGATTGAACGGGATGATGGTGATGCCGTTGATGCCGCCGGCGACGAGCCACTTGTTGTTGCCGAGATCGATCGGATCGATCAGCGAACGCGCCGTCGCCATCTGTGGTGCGGTGCCGATCGTGTTGGTGACCGGGTTGTAGAGATCGCAACTGCGGCGCACCGCCGGCAGCCAGCCGAAGAGGATGTTGGAGTCCCAGCTGATGCCGCCGGCCAGCAGCACCCGACCGTCCGGACGCGTGATGGCGACGTGGCCGGCGCGCGGCGTCGACAGCAGCGGCCCGGGCGTCCAGGTGTTCGCCACCGGGTCGTAGAGCTCGGTGGTGTTGACGATCTCGCGGATCGGCTGCAGCTGCGTCGGCGTGACCGGCATCGCCTGGATGCCGCCGGCGACCAGCACCTTGCCGTTCGCCAGCAGCGTGGCGCTGTGGCCGGTGCGCGCCGAGTTCATCGTCGCGACCGGCGTCCACGTGTCCGTCGTCGGATCGTAGACCTCGCAGGTCGCCTGCGGATCGTTGGTGCCGTTGACACCGCCGGCGATCAGCCAGGTGCCGTTGGGCAGCTGCGTCGCGGTGTGCAGCGAACGCGGCGACGACAGCGTCGGGCCCGGCGTGAAGGCGTCCGCGATGGGGTCGTAGATCGCCGTCGTGTCCGTCGCCACCTGCGACAGCAGGCCACCGCGGGCGCCGCCGACGAGCAGCCACGTGCGATCGGCGCGCGGCAGGACGGTGGCGAAGGCGCGGTCGTTCAGGAACGACACGAAGCGGTCGCGGAACGAGCCGGCGTTGCCGAGCCGCACGACGTTGCCGTTGCTGATGCGCCCGAGCAGCGTCGGCGCGAAGTTCAGCGTCACCGACTGCAGGAACAGCGCGCGATCCTGCAGCGCTGGCGCCGAACCGAGCGGGATCGAGAAGCGCAGGTGGTCGTCGAAGTCGGCGAAGTTGACGTAGCTGAGGTCGAGCAGTTCGAGGCCGACCGACAGCGAGCGCGGGTCGTTCGGGTCGAACAGCTGGCACGGCGTCGGCCCCGAAGACGTCGAGAACAGCACCACCATCAGTTCGAGCGGCACGGCCGCCGGATAGGTGTCGACGGCGATGGTTCCCGGCATCGAGCCGCCGCGGACGTCCAACTGCAGGTCCTGGGCGGTGAGACCAGCGACGCCGAACAGGGCCGCGGCCGCGAGCGTGGTGAGACGAGTCATGGCGATCCTCCTCGGGCCGAGCTGGCCGGCGAGAGACGCGGAGCATGCCACAGGAGCTTCTCGCGGCGATAGCGGCTAACGCCGTCTTGACCGGGTCGCGAGCGCGGCAATACTGCCCGCCGCGCCATTGGGGCGCACGACACAGCTCTCTGACTGCATGGGGCCGAGACCT
>CANGSN010000062.1 GCA_947455805.1 Planctomycetota bacterium | reverse complement strand
TCGAGGACGTCGGCGGTGACAAGGCGCTGCAGTGGGTGCGCGAACGCAACGCCGACAGCCAGAAGGTGCTGGCCGGCGACGCGCGCTTCGCGCCGCTGCAGCAGCGCATCCTGTCGATCCTCGACAGCGACGCGCGCATTCCCTACGTCGGCAAGCACGGCGACCACTACTACAACCTGTGGCAGGACGCGAAGAACCCGCGCGGCCTGTGGCGGCGCACGACGCTCGCCGAGTACCAGAAGGAACAACCGGCGTGGGACGTGGTGCTCGACCTCGACGCGCTCGGCAAGCAGGAGAACGAGAACTGGGTGTGGAAGGGCGCGTCGTGGCTCTTGCCCGACCGCCAGCGCGTGCTGCTGTCGCTGTCGCGCGGCGGTGCCGACGCCGTCGTCGTGCGCGAGTTCGACATGGCGACGCGCACGTTCGTCACCGACGGCTTCGTGCTGCCGGAGGCGAAGAGCAACGTCGGCTGGAAGGACAAGGACACGATCTACGTGGGCACCGACTTCGGCGACGGCTCGATGACCAGCTCGGGCTATCCGCGCCTCGTCAAGCTGTGGAAGCGCGGCACGCCGCTGAAGGACGCCAAGCAGGTCGCCGAGGGCAAGGTCGAGGACGTCTACGTCACCGGCTACCGCGACCAGACGGTGGGCTTCGAGCGCGACTTCGTGATGCGCGCACCGACGTTCTTCACCAACGAGCTGTTCCTGCTGCGGGATGGCCAGCCGGTCCGGATCGAGAAGCCCGACAGCGCCAGTGCTGGCGTGCACCGCGAGTGGCTGCTGATCGAACTGCGCGACGACTGGCAGGTCGGTGGCACGACGTGGCCCGCGGGCTCGCTGCTGGCTTGCAAGCTCGACGCGTTCCTCGCTGGCGAACGCACGTTCGACGCGCTGTTCACGCCGGGCGAACGCACGTCGCTGGCCGGCTACTCGCCGACGCGGAACCACATCCTGCTGAACGTGCTCGACTCGGTGAAGAACCGCGTCTACGTGCTGACGCACGGCAAGGATGGCTGGAAGCGCGAGCCGCTGCCCGGCCTGCCGGAGTTCGGCACGATCAGTGCGTCGGCGGTCGACGACGAGACCAGCGACGACTACTTCCTGACGATCACCGACTACCTGACGCCGACGAGCCTGTGGCTCGGCAGCATCGGCCAGGGCGCGCCGAAGCGACTGAAGAGCCTGCCGGCGCTGTTCGACGCGACCGGCCTCGAGGTGGCGCAACACGAGGCGAAGTCGGCCGACGGCACGCTGGTCCCCTACTTCCTGGTGATGAAGAAGGACGCCAAGCGCGACGGCAGCAACCCGACGCTGCTCTACGGCTACGGCGGCTTCGAGGTGTCGATGACGCCGGGCTACAGCGCCACGGTCGGCGCCTCGTGGCTCGAGCGCGGCGGCGTGTTCGTGGTCGCGAACATTCGCGGCGGCGGCGAGTTCGGCCCGCGCTGGCACCAGGCGGCGCTGAAGCAGAACCGCAACAAGTGCTACGAGGACTTCGCCGCGGTCGCGCGCGACCTGATCGCCCGGAAGGTCACGAGCCCCCAGCACCTCGGCATCCAGGGCGGCAGCAACGGCGGCCTGCTGATGGGCAACATGACGGTGATGTACCCGGACCTGTTCGCCGCGGTCGTCTGCCAGGTGCCGCTGCTCGACATGCTGCGGTTCCACAAGCTGCTCGCCGGCGCTTCGTGGATGGGCGAGTACGGCAATCCCGACGAAGCCAAGGAAGCGGTCTGGCTGCGGCGCTACTCGCCGTACCACAACGTGCAGAAGGCCACGAAGTACCCGAAGGTGCTGTTCACCACGTCGACGCGCGACGACCGCGTCCACCCGGGCCACGCGCGCAAGATGATGGCGCGCATGCAGGAGCAGGGGCACGAGGTCCTCTACTACGAGAACATCGAAGGCGGCCACGGCGGTGCGGCCGACAACAAGCAGGCGGCGTTCATGAGTGCGCTCGCCTACACGTTCCTGTGGCGCACGCTGCAGTGAGGCACCAGGCACGGCCGCCGGCGACCGCGACATCTCGTTGACAACTGCCCGCCGGACGTCGCTCGCCTCCGTCCATTCGCCGCCGTCGCCACAACCCGGAAAGCCCGTTCCGCCCGCCGCTCCTGCCGAGTGCGCTGGCCTCCGGCCTGCTGCTGCTCGGCATCGTCGGCTACGGACTGCTGACCAGCCACCGCGAGGCCCAGGGCCAGGCCGAACTCGCGGCGCAGGCGGCCAGCCGCGACGTCTGTGGTTCGACCCGAGCCCGATCCAGGGTGCTTCGACCTACCAGGTGCGCGCCGTGCGGCTCGAGACGACGCCGACCGGCAGCTACTGGAACGCCAGCCAGGGCGCGTTCGCGAGCACGAACCTGCCGAACGCCCCGGCTGCGCACAGCAGCTACGGCAGCGGCTGCTACGACGTCAGCAACTCCGTCTACGCGCACTTCCCGACGCCGAGCCAGGCCAACACGGTGCTCAGCGGGCTGATGCTCGTGCTGACGCCGCAAGGCGGTGGCTACCTGGCGACGTCGACGCTGGCCAACTTCGTGCCGCCGTCGGGCAACGCGACCACGCTGGCGCTCGCGAACGACGGCCAGGTCGCGGTGCCGCTGCTCGGCTCGTTGGCGTTCCCGGGCGGCAGCACGACGCAACTGCACGTGCACGAGAACGGCATCGTGGCCCTGGCGCCGCTGCAGCTCGCGCAGCCTGGGCAGCCGAGCGTCGCCGCGATGCCCGACGCCAACGCCCCGGCGTTCTGGAGCTGGCGCGACCTCGACAGCGGCGAAGCCGGCTCGGGCCCGATCACGTTCGAACAGGTCGGCAACGTGGTGCTGGTGACCTACGACGACGTCGAGAGCATCCCGGCCCCGATCACGAACCGCAGCACGGTGCAGTTCCAGTTCGACCTGGCGACCGGCGAGGTGCGCATCGTCTGGGTGGCGCTGGGCAACGGCTTCGGCGACGTGGTGTGCGGCTGGTCGCCGGCCGGCAAGTCGCTCGACCTCGGTCCGACGGACTTCGCCAGCGGCTTGCCGCGCTTCGTGCCGGTCGGCAACCGGTCGGCGCTGCGGCTGGCGGCGAGTCCGGCGCCGATCTCGACGCCGACCGTGGGCACGTCGATCACCTGGACGATCGACAACATGCCCGAGATCGCCCCGGGGTCGGGGCTGACCAGCGGGGCGGTGCTGTTCAGCCTGACCGCGAACCCCACGGGTGCCGTGCTCGACCCGATCGTGCTGCCGAGCTGCGGGCTCTGGGTCGCCACGCTCGATGTCGTGCTGCTGTTCACCGGCACGGCGAACAGGGAGACGTTGACGCTGGACCTGCCGGCCGGCCTGCCGCACGGCACGCTGCTCTACTCGACCGCAGCCGCGCTGGTGCTGGCGGGGACGCTGCCCGGTGGGCAGAACCCGTTCGGGTTGGTGACGTCGAACGGCGTGCAGAGCTACTTCGCGCCGTTCTGAGGCGCCGTTCGCAAGCGGCGCACGGCTTCGCGGCGGCTCAGGCCGGCAAACCACATCGACACTGCGCGCGCCGTAGCTGCGAGGTTCGAGCAGCGAGCACCGGCGCGGCGCAGGGAAGAAAGATGGCGGAGAGGGGGGGATTCGAACCCCCGATGGGTTGCCCCACTCCGGTTTTCGAAACCGGTACAATCAGCCACTCTGCCACCTCTCCGCGAGGTTTCGCCGCGCGTTCGCGGGGCGCCGATTGAGGGCCGGCATCTTGCCGAGGCCGGCGCTGCTTTTCAAGGGCGGGGAGCCAGCCAAGTTGCGCCGGCCGCACCGGCGGCTGGCCCTGGCCGCGCGCGCCGCGAACGATCAGCCGCCGCGCTTCTGCCGGAAGAAGGTGCGCAGCAGCTCGGCGCTGGCCGCGGCCTCGACGCCGGCGACGACGGTGCAGCGGTGGTTCAGCCGCGGGTCCTCGAGCACGTTCGCCAGCGAACGCACGGCGCCGAACTTCGGGTCGCTGGCGCCGAACACGACGCGGTCGACGCGCGCGTGCAGGATCGCGCCAGCACACAGGAAGCACGGCTCGAGCGAGCAGTAGAGCGTGGCGTTGGCGAGCCGCTTGTTGCCGGCGTGCACCAGCGCCTGCTGCAGCGCCAGCATCTCGGCGTGCGCCAGCGGCGAGCGCAACTCCTCGACGCGGTTGCGCCCCTCGCCCACCACAACGCCGTCGACGACGACCACGGCGCCGACCGGCACTTCGTCGGCCGCGGCCGCCGCATGCGCCAGTTCGAGGCACCGACGCAGCCAGCGGACGTCTTCGCTTGTGGGTGCTTCCGGGCTCATCTATGGTCCGGCACTCTTCCGACCCCGGGACCCGTGAGCAAGCGCGACTTCCTTTCGACGGCCGATCTCACCCGAGCCGAACTCGACGACCTCCTCGACCTCGCCGCGCGCGTGAAGGGCAAACGCCCGGGTCAGGTGCTCGCCGGCAAGACGCTGGGGCTCCTCTTCTTCCAACCGAGCCTGCGCACCCGCGTGTCGTTCGAGGTCGGCATGGTCCAGCTCGGCGGCCACTGCATCAACCTGAGCGCCGACGACCTCTACGAGCTCGAACCGGCCGAACAGGCGGTGATGGACGGCGAGGCCGAAGAGCACGTCAAGGACGCCGCGCGCACGCTGTCGCGCTACGTCGACGCACTCGGCATCCGCGCCGCGTCGCGCACCGGCACCTGGGAACACGATCGCCAGGAACTGCTGGTCCGCAGCTACGCGAAGTACTCGTCGGTGCCGGTCATCAACCTCGAGACCTGCTTCAACCACCCGTGCCAGGCGCTCGCCGACGTGCTGACGATGCGCGAGAACCTGGTGTCGCTGCGCGGCCGCAAGCTGACGCTGCTGTGGTGCAACCACCCGGAGCCGAAGTCGCTCGGCCCGACCCACTCGATGCTGCAGCTGGCGGCGCTGTCGGGCATGCACATCACGCTCGCCCACCCGCTCGGCTTCGAGGTCGACCAGCAGGTCCTGGACAAGAGCCGCCAGGTCGCCGGCGACGCCGGCGGTTCGCTGCAGGTCGTCAACGACGTGCACACGGCGGCGCGCGGCGCCGAAGTGCTCTACGCGCGTTCGTGGGGCTCGATCAAGCACTGGCACGACCCGGAACGCGAAGCGATCGTCAAGCGGTCGCTGACCGAATGGCGCGTCGACGAGGCGCTGATGGCGCAGACCAAGAACGCGCTGCTGATGCACCCGCTGCCGGTGCGTCGCAACGTCGCCGCCACCGACGCCGTGCTCGACGGCAAACAGTCGCTGATCTACGAGCAGGCGGCGAACCGCGCCCACGTGCAGAAGGCGCTGCTGATGCACCTGTTGAAGTGAGCCCCGGCTGAAGTCCGCCCGGTCGACCGCGCCTTGGCACGGGGCGGGATCGGCGACGGTTCCAAGCGGCGATTCCGCTGCCGCCGCCCGGCGCGCGCGACCGGCGGCCGGGTCGCGCCGTTGCGGCGCACCAGCGCCTCGCGTGCCACGACCTGGCCGGCCGCCGAATTTTCTGGGGCCGCCAAGGCCATACAAAAGTTGTCAGCGTTCCTTGAGGCACCTAGCATGCGCGGCTCAGCCTTGGACATCTTCCAGAAGTGCGAAGGATTCACGCGAGCCCGCGAGCTGCAAGCGCTGGGCGTCTACCCCTACTTCATTCCGCTTCACGGGAGTGAAGGCACGGAGGTCGAGATCGCCGGCAAGCGGCTGATCATGATCGGCAGCAACAACTACCTCGGGTTGACCCACCACCCGAAGGTGCGCGACGCCGCGCAACAAGCGATCCGCCAGTACGGGACCTCGTGTTCCGGCTCGCGCTTCCTGAACGGCACGCTGGAGCTGCACGAGGAGCTGGAACGGCGCCTGGCGAAGTTCATGGGCCAGGAAGCGGCCCTGTGCTTCTCGACCGGGTTCCAGACCAACCTCGGCGTCATCTCGTCGATCGCCGGCAAGAACGACATCATCCTCTGTGACCGCGAGAACCACGCCTCGATCATCGACGGCTGCCGCCTGAGCTTCGCCGACGTGCGCAAGTTCCGGCACAACGACATCGGCGAGCTGGAACTGCTGCTGCAGCGCGGCCAGGAGCAGAAGCGGGCCATGCTGATCGTGGTCGACGGCCTCTACTCGATGATGGGCGACCTGGCACCGCTGCAGGAGATCCGGGCGCTGGCCGACCGCTACAGCGCGCGCCTGATGGTCGACGAAGCGCACTCGATCGGCGTGCTCGGCCAGAACGGCCGCGGCGCCGCCGAGCACTGCGGGATCCACCCGGATCTCGTCATGGGCACGTTCAGCAAGAGCTTCGCCAGCCTCGGCGGCTTCATCGCCGGGCCGGCGCACGTGATCCACTGGATGCGGCACCACGCCCGCGCCCTGATCTTCTCGGCGTCGATCACGCCGGCATCGGCGGCAGCGGCGTTGGCGGCGCTCGACCTGATCGAGACGCGGCCGGACATGCGCAAGCGCGTGCTGCAGGTCGCCCATCGCGTGCGCACCGGACTCGCCGACATGGGCTTCCAGACCGCCGGCGGCCTGTCGAGCCCGATCGTGCCGGTGATCGTCGGCGACCAGGACCGCATGCTGCACATGTGGCGAACGCTGTTCGACTGCGGCCTGTTCACCAACGCGGTGACGCAGCCGGCGGTGCCGCCCGGCATGGACCTGATCCGCACGTCCTACATCGCCAGCCACACCGACCAGCAGGTCGAACAGATCCTGGCGCGCTTCGCCGAAGCGGGCCGCAAGTGCGGCGTGCTCGACGAAACGACCGGCGGCAACTCGGCGTCCCACGCCGCCGGCCGCTGATCGCAGCTTCTGAACTGCGGCGCGCCTGCCTGCGGTTCCGGAGACGCCGTAGCCGAGCACGGCGACGCCTCGCTAAGCTCGCCCGCCCCCTCCGCCCCGCCATGCCGTTGCGATGAGCGAAGCTCCGCCGTTCGTCCACCTGCACGTGCGCTCGCACTACAGCCTGCTGGCGGCGCCAGCCGAGGTGTCGAGCCTCGTCGCCGCCGCCGCCGAGGACGGGCAGCCGGCGCTGGCGCTGACCGACAACGGCAACCTGTTCGGCGCAGTCGAGTTCTTCAAGGCCTGCAAGGACAAGAAGATCAAGCCCATCGTCGGGCAGACGACCTACGTCGCCGGCAAGACGCGTAACGACACCGCCGGCGCCGACAACCCGACCTTCGACCTGACGCTGCTGGCAACCGACAACCGCGGCCTCGACAACTTGAAGAAGCTGTCCGGGCGCGCGTGGCTCGAGGGCTTCAGCTATCGGCCGCGCGTCGACCTCGAGGTGCTGCAGGAACACCGCGAAGGCCTGATCGCGTTGTCGGGCACGGTGTCGTCGCAGATCGCGACCGCGGTGCTGCAGGGCGATCCGGCGGCGGCCCGCCGCACGGCGGAGCAGTTCCGCGAACTGTTCGGCAAGGACAACTTCTTCCTCGAGGTCGCCGAGACCAACTCGGAACCGCAGCGCAAGGTCACGCGCGCGCTGCGCGCACTCGGCCAGGAGCTCTCGATCCCGTGCGTCGCCACCAACGACGTGCACTACCTGAAGGCCGACGACTGGCTGGCGCAGGACATCATGCTCTGCATCCGCAGCGGCAAGTCGGTCGCCGACCAGCAGCGCTTCCGGATGGGTTCGCACGAACTGTTCCTGAAGTCGCGCGCGCAGATGGCGGCGGCGTTCGCCGACTGGCCCGAGGCGCTGGCGAACACGGTCGCGATCGCCGAGCGCTGCGCGGTGAACATCGAGTTCGGCGTCTACCACCTGCCGGTGTTCCAGCCGGACGACGGCAGCACGCCGGACGGCTACTTCGAGCGCATCTGCAAAGAAGGCGCGATCCGCCGCTACGGCGGCATCGACGAGGCGGTGCAGAAGCGCCTCGACTACGAGATCGGCGTCATCCGGAAGCTCGGCTTCGTCAGCTACTTCCTGATCGTCCAGGACTTCATCCAGAAGGCGAAGTCGATGGGCATCCCGGTCGGCCCGGGCCGCGGCTCGGCGGCCGGCTCGATCGTCGCCTACGTGCTCGGCATCACCGACGTCTGCCCGCTGAAGTACGCACTGCTGTTCGAGCGGTTCCTGAACCCGGGCCGTGTGTCGATGCCCGACATCGACATCGACTTCTGCGGCAATCGTCGCGAGGAAGTCATCGATTACGTACGCAAGAAGTACGGCAACGACTGCGTCTGCCAGATCATCACGTTCGGCACGATGGCGAGCCGCGGCGTGTTGCGCGACGTCGGCCGCGTGCTCGACTTCCCGATCGCCGACGTCGACAAGCTGTGCAAGAAGGTGCCGCAGGGCCCGGGCGCCTCGCTGCAGGCGGCGCTCGACAGCGACGCCGAGCTGAAGCAGATCCGCGACAGCAGCCCGCAGCACAAGCGCCTGTTCGACCTGTCGCTGAAGCTCGAGGGCCTCGCCCGCCACAGCTCGATCCACGCCGCCGGCGTCGTCATCGCCGACCGGCCGCTGCGCGACTACGTGCCGCTGGCGAAGAACGGCGAGGACGTCATCACGCAGTGGCAGATGACCGAGCTCGAGGAGGTCGGCCTGCTGAAGATGGACTTCCTCGGGCTGAAGACGCTGACCATCCTGCAGGAGGCCGTGCGTCTCGTGCAGGAGGTGCACGGCGTGCAGCTCGACCTCGGCACGCTGCCGCTCGACGACAAGAAGACCTACGAGCTGATCGCACGCGGCGAGACGCAGGGCATCTTCCAGCTCGAATCCAGCGGCATGCGCGAACTGCTGACGCGCCTGAAGCCGGACACGTTCGAGGACGTCATCGCCGTGCTCGCGCTCTACCGCCCGGGTCCGCTGGGTTCGGGCATGGTCGACATGTTCGTCGATCGCAAGCACGGCAAGGTGAAGACCGAGTACCCGCACGAAGCGACGAAGCCGGTGCTGGAGGCGACCTACGGGGTCATCGTCTACCAGGAGCAGGTGATGCAGATCAGCAACATCATCGGCGGCTTCTCGATGACGGAAGCCGACAACCTGCGCAAGGCGATGGGCAAGAAGAAGCCCGAGGTGATGGCGAAGTTCAAGGACCAGTTCATCGCCGGCGCGGTGAAGCAGGGCTACGGCGAGAAGTTCGCGAAGGAACTGTTCGAGACGATGGAGTTCTTCGCCGGCTACGGCTTCAACAAGTCGCACTCGACGGCCTACGCGCTGGTCACCTACCACACGGCGTGGTTGAAGGCGCACTACCCGGTCGAGTTCACCGCCGCGAACCTGACGGTCGAATCGGGCAACAGCGACAAGATCAAGGAGTTCGTCGACGAGGCGCGGCGCTCGGCGATGCCGATCCTGCCGCCGAGCGCCAACCACTCACAGCGCTACTTCGGCGTCGAGAAGACGGAGAAGGGCTGGTCGATCCGCTACGGCCTCGGCGCCGTGAAGGGCGTCGGTGCGCGCGCCGCCGATTCGATCGCCGAGGAACGCAAGCGCGGCGGTCCGTTCCAGGGTCTCGACGATCTGTGCGAACGCCTCGAGGCCAACGTGCTCAACAAGACCGCGCTCGAGGCACTGGTGCAGGCGGGCGCGTTCGACGGCCTCGGTCGGGCGCGCGCGGCCGACTTCGCTGGGATCGAGTCGGCGTTGCGCAACTCGCAGAAGGCGCGCGAAGACCGTCGCCGCGGCCAGAAGCTGCTGTTCGCGCCCCCATCGCCGCAAGCGGCGGCGGCGAGCGGCCCGGCCGCCGGCGAGTGGCCGGAGCATGAGCGGCTGGCGCGCGAGAAGGAGTCGCTCGGCTTCTACCTGTCGGGCCACCCGTTCGAGAAGCGCGGCGCGTTCCTGCGGCGCATTGCCGGCCAGACCACGGCCTCGCTGTCGAAGCTCGAGCCCGGCGGGTCGGTGCGCATCGCCGGCATGATCAGCTCGGTGCGCGTGCTGCAGATCAAGCAGGGCAAGAACGCCGGGCAGAAGATGGCGAGGTTCCAGCTCGAGGACCTCGACGGCCAGGTGGCCGTGACCTGCTTCGCGCGCGCCTACGCCACCCTGAAGGACCGCATCGTCGACGACGCGATCGTGTTCTTGACCGGGCGCCTCGACAGCAACAGCGAGGAGAAGGCGCTGCTGCTCGACCAGCTCGACCCGGCGGCCGAGGTAGTGCGCCGCGAAGTGGCCGGCCTCGTGCTGCACCTGCGTGGGCCCCTGGCGACCGACGCCAACCTGGAGCGCATCCACGCGGTCGTGCTGCGGCACAAGGGCAGCCAACACCTTCTGCTCGACGTCGAGGACGGCACCGACTGCTACCGCGTGCGCGCCGACGAAGGCGTGAAGGTCTGCGACGAGCTGCTCGACGAGATCGCCGTGTTGGTCGGTCCCGAGAACATGTCGTTCACGCGCACCTGATCGGGGCGGATCCTGCCGGTGTCGCCGGACGAGGACGATGCCCATCCACCCGAGCAACGCGAGTCTGGCAGCGCGTGGCGACCGCGGCCGCGAGCCGAGTCGAGCGATCCGATGCGGGAAAGCACGCGACGGCGCGTGCAGGGGTCGGAAACAAGACGAGGGCGCCCTGACGAACAGGGCACCCTCGTGCGGTGAGGCGATACCGGGGCGATCAGACGCCGGCGGCTTCCGCGTCCTTCGTGGCCGCGGCTTCCTTGGCCTTGATCTTCTGCTCGAGAACGTTGTTCTCGACCAGTTCGAACACGACCTTGGTGCCACCGTCGCCGATGCGGTAGTCGGCCATGCGCAAGATGCGCGTGTAGCCGCCCTGGCGGTTGGCGAAGCGCGGACCGATGACCTCGAACAGCTTCCGGACCGCCGCCTTGTCCTGCAGGAAGGAGATGGCGCGACGGATCCGGTGCAGCTTGGTCTTGCCGTCCGAGCTGCGCGCGAGCGTGATCATCTTCTCCACGAACGGCCGCAGCGCCTTCGCCTTGGCCAACGTGGTGACGACGCGCTCATGCTTGATCAGCGACACCGTGAAGTTCTTGCGCAGCGCGGCGCGGTGCGCCGAGTTTCGCTGCAACGACTTGCCAGCAACATTGTGCATCATGGCCGCAACTACCCTTGCTTGTATTCCTCGATGTTCATTCCGAGCGACAGGCCCAGCGCGGCCAGCTTGCTCTTCACTTCCTTCAGCGACGTCTTGCCGAAGTTGCGCACCTTCAGCAACTCAGGCTCGGACAGCTGGACCAGGTCCCGCATCGTCGCGACGTTCTCACTGTCCAGACAGTTCTTCGCACGGACCGACAGCTCGAGCATGTCGATGCTCTTGTTGAGCAGGTCGACCATCTCGCGGCGGCGAGCCCCTTCGTCACCTTCCGGCGCCAGTGCACCACCCTCGACGGCAAGGTCTTCCTTGAGGTCGAAGTACTGGACGAACGGGTTGAGGTG
>CANGSN010000061.1 GCA_947455805.1 Planctomycetota bacterium | reverse complement strand
GCCGATGCCGCAGGGCCGGCCCGGTGGCGGTGGCGGCGGCAACCGCCCGCTGCCGGCCGGACCGCGCGAGTTCGGGCCGAAGCAGGACGAAGCGGCGGCGAACCCGTTCGCGGCACAGCTGGCGAAGCTGAAGCTGAAGGACAAGTAGCGCCCGCTGCGTCGATGGCCCGCGGTCGGCGGCCGGCTGCCATCCCTACGATGCAGGACGACGAACAAGGGCGCCGGCACGCTCGTCGGCATTGGCCGATCACCTTGCACTCGCTCGGCAGCGAGCCGCCGCCAGACTCCACCACCCCGCTGGAACGCATCGGAATGATGTGGGAGCTGGTCGTGCAGGCCTACGCCACAGCCGGCATCCCGATCCCGGACTACGACCGCGCGCACACGCCGGTCCGGGTCGTTCGCCTCGACCAGGCGGACGCGCCCTGATCGCTCTTCGCGAACCTCAGAACACCGTGAACAGGCTGATCGACAGCAGGTGGTTCTCCTTGTCGGGCCCGCGGCGATCGATCCACTGGTTCAGGTAGCCGACCTCGAGCCACACCTTCGGCGCGGCGGCGAGCTGGAAGCCGGGGCCGGCGAACGCGCGGTTCTGGCGGAAGCCGGTGCGCTCGCCCCAGTCGGTGTCGTTGAGGTCCCAGAACGCCTCGTCCCAGACGCTGACGAACAGGCCCTCGTCGTCGGTCAGCGGCACCATCGCCTTGCCGAAGAGCCGCAGCCGGTGGCCGGTGTCGCCGTCGGTCTCGACGAAGCGCTGTTCGAGGCGCGCGCGGCCCTGCAGCGTGAAGCCCTCGGTCGGAGCGCTCCACGTCAGCTGCTGCCACAGCCGGTTCTCGCCGAACTCGTCGCGGCGCACCGGGTCGGTGGCGATGTAGGCGTAGCCGGCCCACAGCGTGAAGCGATCGGTCAGCGCCCAGCCGAGGCCCGGGCGCAGCAGCCACTGGTCGAAGTGTTCGCCTTCGTCGCGCAGGCGGTCCTGCACGTCGAGCCACCAGCGCAGCGACGCCAGCGAGCTGTCGGCGGCGGCGAGCTTGCCTTGCGCGAACCAGCCGAACCAGGCACCGCCGTCGTCGACGGTCTGCGCGTTGGCCACAGCGCCGAGGCAAGCGACAGCGCCGACGAGGAGCGGAGAACGCAAGGGAACGCACGAGCCGAGCGATGGCATGCGCGCGACTGTGCAGAACCGCGCCGCCGTCGACGAGTCAAAAACCGTTGAGCAGCCCTTACAACCCGCGGCATGAGCGAGGCCCCGATCCACGTCCGCACCGCCGTCGATGGTCCCGTCGCCACGATCACCCTCGACCGCCCGGACGCGCGCAACGCCTACAGCGACGCGATGTGCGAACAGCTGGTCGCAGCCCTGGCCGCGACCGAACGCGATCCCGCCGTGCGCTGCACGATCGTCACCGGCGCCGGCAAGGCGTTCCACGCCGGTGGCGACACCAAGGCGATGAAGGAGCGCAGCGGCATGTTCGCCGGCGACCCGGCGGAGCTGCGCTTGCGCTACCAGCGCGGCATCCAGGCGGTGCCGCGCGCCATCGCGCAGTGCCAGAAGCCGCTGCTGGCGGCGATCAACGGCCCGGCGATCGGTGCTGGCCTCGACCTCGCGTGCATGTGCGACCTGCGGCTCGCCGCACGCTCTGCCCAGCTCGGTTCGACGTTCGTGCGCGTCGGCCTCGTGCCCGGCGACGGCGGCGCGTTCTTCCTGGCGCGCGTCGTCGGCTTCCCGCGGGCACTCGAGCTGATGCTGACCGGCCGCGTCGTCGACGCCGACGAAGCGCTGCGCCTCGGCCTCGTGCACGAGGTCACCGAGCCCGAACGCCTGCTGGCGCGCGCGCACGAACTGGCGCTGCAGATCGCCGCGCACCCGCCGATGGCGGTGCAGCTGACGAAGCGCGCGGCCTACGCCAGCTGGCAGCAGGACCAGGCGACGGCGCTGGAACTGGCGGCGACCTACCAGGGCATCGTGCAGAACCTGCCCGACCACGCGCGGGCGCTCGGCTCGTGAACGGACCTTCGGGCGAGCGGCCGAACGCGACGTCGAACGCACCGTCGAACCCGCCGACGCGCACGGTGCACTGCGCCGACGCGCTGGCGTGGCTGCCGGCGAACCCGCTGGCCAGCGGCTGCTCGATCCTGACGTCGTTGCCCGACGTCGTCGAGTTCCGCCATCGCGACGCCGAACGCTGGCGCCCGTGGTTCGTCGCCGCGGCCGAACGGGTCGTTCGCAGCACGCCGAAGGACGGCTGCGCGGTCTTCTACCAGACCGACGTGAAGCGCGACGGAGCGTGGGTCGACAAGAGCTTCCTCGTGCAGCAGGCGGCGCTCTCGGCCGGTGCCACGCTGCTGTGGCACAAGATCGTCTGCCGCGCACCGGCGGGCCAGGCGACGTTCGCGCGGCCCGGCTATGCGCACCTGCTGGGCTTCGCGTTCGACCGCCGCGACGCGATCGAACACGCCACCGCCGACGTGCTGCCCGAGCTCGGCGGGATGAGCTGGCCGCGCGCGATGGGCCGCAGCGCGCTCGAGTTCGTCGTGCCGTGGCTGCGCGACCATGCCGGCTGCACGACGATCGTCGATCCGTTCTGCGGCAAAGGCACGGCGCTGGCGGCGGCCAACCACTTCGGCCTGCATGCAGTCGGCGTGGAGCTGAATCCGGGGCGGGCGGCGGCGGCGCGCGAACTCGCCTGGTGACGGCGGGCTGGGCCCGCGCGCAACGCTGGCCTTGTGCTCCGCGAACCGGCCGACGACGCTGCCGGCATGCGCCGCCGCACCCTCGCGCCGTCCGGGTTGTGCCTGCTGTTGCTCGCTGCCTGCGAGACCCTGCCGAACGCGCCGGCGCTGCCGAACACGATCTACCTGCTCGGCCGCTTCCCGGCGCCACATGCGAGGGAGCAACTCGCCAGCGAGCTGCGCCAACGCGGCTACCGCATCGCCATCGACCTCGACGACAGCGTCGACACGGTCGTCGTCGGCATGCCGCCGCTGGCGGTGGACGGCGATCGCCTGCTGGCACTCGAGGACGTGCCCGAATACCGCCGCGCCGTGCGCCGCGACCTGCGCCAGCTGACGGCCGAACAGGCCATGGCGTTGCCGACCCGCTGAACCATGCGCCACCAGTTCGCCGCGCTGTGGCTGCTCGCCGGCTGCACGTCCCCATCGCCGATGCCTGCACCCGCCGAACCGTTCGTCCTGGTGTCGTGGAACGTGCGCTACGGCAGCGCGCGCGACGGCGACGATGCGTGGCCGCATCGGCGCGAGATGCTGGCGGCGGCGATCGCCGCCGAGGCGCCCGCGGTGCTCGGCGTGCAGGAGGCGCTGCACGGCCAGCTCGAGTTCCTCGATGGCAAGCTGCCCCACCACCGCCGCGTCGGCGAGGGTCGCGACGGCGGCCAGCGCGGCGAGCACGCGGCGCTCTACGTCGACGCGCGTCGCTTCGAGATCACCGCGTCCGGCACGTTCTGGCTGAGCCCGACGCCGGACGTCACAGGCTCGATCGGCTGGGACGCGGCGCTGACGCGCGTCTGCACGTGGGCCACGCTGCGCGAACGCACCGGCGAACGCACGCTGACGGTGTGGAACGTGCACTTCGACCACCGCGGCGTGGAGGCCCGCACCCGTTCGGCCGAGCTCGTGGCGCAACGGCTGCGCACCCTGCCCGGCCCGCACGTCGTGCTCGGCGACTGCAACACCGGCGAAGGCTCGCCGCCGCTCGCCGCACTGCACGCGGCCGGCCTGCGCGACACGTTCCGCGACCTGCATCCGGACGCGCGCGCGGTCGGCACCTTCCACGCGTTCCGCGGCGGCACCGACGGGGCCAAGATCGACTACGTGCTCGCGTCGACGGGTCTCGTCAGCCAGCGCGCGGCGATCCTGTCGGCGGCGGGCCCGAACGGGCGCTGGCCGAGCGACCACCACGGCGTCGTCGCCGAGCTCGTGTTCGTGCGCTGACGCCGCGGCGTGGCAACCTCGCGGCGTGACCTGGCGACGGCCACGGGCACGTTCGGCAGTCTGCCGTGTCTGCGGATCACGCCGATCGTCGTGCCACCGGCGCTGCGCCTGTTCTCGTTCTTCGGGCAGGGCGTCGGCTTCGGACCGGGCGAGCTCGTCACCGGCGACGCGTTCTTCTGCCAGGCCCTGGGAACCGGGGCGCGCGCGGCGCCGCCGCGCCCTCACTCGAAGCGCAGCGCCTCGACCGGATCGAGGCTCGCGGCCTTCCACGCCGGCCAGAGGCCGAAGAACAGGCCGACGCTCGCAGACCCCGCGAACGCGAACACGCGCGCCCACATCGGCGTCACCGCACCGAGCTGCGGCACCACGGCGCCGACCAGCGCCAGCAGGCCCTCGGCGACCAGCAGGCCGAGCACGCCGCCGATCGTGCACAGCACCATCGCCTCGACCAGGAACTGGAACAGGATGTCGGCACGGCGCGCGCCGACCGCCTTGCGCAGGCCGATCTCGCGCGTCCGCTCGCGCACCGACACCAGCATGATGTTCATGACACCGACGCCACCGACCAGGAAGCCGACCGTCGACAGCAGGAACATCACCGCCAGCACGGCGAACACGATGTCGTCGAACGCGGACACCAGCGTGTCGGCCGTGTTGATCTCGAAGTTGTCGTCCTGGTTCCAGCGCACGCGCCGCTGCTTGCGCAGCACGGTGCTGATCTCCTCGATCGCCTCCTGCAGCTTGCCGCTCCTCGCGCGCACCGCGAGGAAGTGGTCGTCCTCGCTCGGGTAGAAGCGGCGCATCGTGTAGTAGGGCCCGAGGATCAGCGCGTCCTCCTCGTTCTGCCCGCCGAGCGGCGAGTCCTTGCGCTTCTCGAGCGTGCCGACCACGGTGTAGCCGCGGCCGTCGACCAGCACCTGTTTTCCGACGGCGCCGCCGTTCGGGAACAGCGCCTTCGCCACGGCGTGACCGAGCACGACGACCGGTACGCGGTGCTCGTTCTCCTGCTCGGTGAAGAAGCGTCCCTGCTCGAGCACGCGGTTGGCGACCTCGACGTTGTCGGGGAACACTCCGCGCACGCGCGGCGAGTCGACCTCCTCCTTGCCGGCCACCGCGCGCTTCAGGAACATCGGCACCTGGATCGCCGGCGAGATCAGCTCGACCGACGGACAGTGCTGCCGGACCGCCCACGCGTCCTCGAGGCGCAGCGGCCGCCGCTGCCGCAGCTCGCGCGACATCGGGCCGAGCTGCACGAACGGCATGCGGTAGACGTAGACGTTGTTGGTGCCGAACTGCTCGACCTGGTCGACGACCGACTGGCGGAAGCCGTTCAGCACCGAGGCGACGGTGACCACCAGCAGCACGCCGATGAAGATGCCGAGCACCGTCAGGAACGAGCGGAAGCGGTGCGCGTCGAGCGTCTCGAACGCCAGGCGCACGTTCTCCCGGATGGCGACGAAGCGGCGCATGGTCACTCCGTTCGCAGCGCCTCGATCGGATCGAGGTTGGCGGCGCGGCGCGCCGGGTGGATGCCGAAGAACACGCCGATCAGCGTGCAGATGCCGAACGCCAGCAGCGGCGCCCAGACCGGGAAGCGCGCCGGCAGCGGGGTGAACGCCGCCAGCGACGCGGCGGCGGCGTAGGCCAGCGCGATGCCGATGGCGCCGCCGAGGCACGACAGCAGGACCGCCTCGATCAGGAACTGCAACTCGATGTCGCGCTGCCGGGCCCCGACCGCCTTGCGCACGCCGATCTCGCGCGTCCGCTCGATCACCGACACCAGCATGATGTTCATGATGACGATGCCGCCGACCACCAGCGAGATGCCGACGACGAACATCGCGACCATGAAGATCTTGCTGGTCAGGTCCGCCCACAGCGAGTTGATGCCGTCGGCGGTCAGGAAGTCGAAGTCGTCGGCGTCGCCCGGCTGCAGGTGGTGGCGCGCGCGCAGCACGCCGCGCACCTCGTCCATGGCGACGTCCATGCGTTCGGCATAGGCCGCCTGCACGCTGATGTTGATCGAGCGCTGGCTGCCGAACAGCTTGCGATGCAGCGCGAACGGGATCTTCAGGTAGTTGTCCTGCGACACGCCGAGCAGGCTGCCCTTCTTCATGGCGACGCCGACCACCTGCAGCGGCACGCCCTTCACGCGCAGCTCCTTGCCGATCGGATCGAGGCCGGGGAACAGGCGTTCGGCGATGTCGTGGCCGACGAAGCAGACCGGCGCACCGCTCTGCTCTTCGTGCTCGGCGAGGATGCGGCCGTCGGCGACCTCGAATGGCTCGATCTCGAGCAGGCGCCAGGTGATGCCGCCGACGTCGACGTCGCGCAGTTCGTGCCGGTCGCGGCGCAGGTCGACGGTGGCGTGCACTTCGTAGGCGACCGTGGCGGCGTTGGGGCAGCGCTCGGCGATCGCGCGCGCGTCGGCGGGCTCGAGCTTGCGGTTCTTGCGCGCCGCGTCGAGGAACTGCTGGCGGTTGGTGATGATGCCGAACCGCTGCACGACGAAGACGCCCTTGCCGAGGTTCGACAGCTTCTCGCTGACGTAGGCGTTCAGGCCCTGGATCACCGACCAGGTGGCGACGATCGCGGCGATGCCGATGATGACGCCGAGCAGCGTCAGGAACGAACGCAGCCGATTCGCCCAGATCGACTCGATCGCCAGGCGCACCGCCTCGAGGAAGCTCACGTCGCCTCCGTGCGCGTGCGCACCTCGTCGCTGGCGATCAGGCCGTCGCGGATCGTCACCACGCGCGCCGCGTGGTCGGCGATGTCGCGTTCGTGGGTGACGACGACGATGGTGTTGCCGGCGCGGTGCAGGCGCTCGAACAGCGTCATGATCTCGTGCGACGTCTTGCTGTCGAGGTTGCCGGTCGGTTCGTCGGCGAGCAGCAGCGACGGCCGCGTCACCAGGGCCCTGGCGATGCTGACGCGCTGGCGCTGGCCGCCGGACAGCTGGTTCGGCCGGTGGTCCATGCGTTCGCCGAGGTCGACCTCGCGCAGCGCTTCCTCGGCGCGCGCGCGGCGTTCGGCCGGCGGCACGCCGCCGTAGATCAGCGGCAGCTCGACGTTGCGCAGCGCGGTCGCACGCGCCAGCAGGTTGAACGTCTGGAAGACGAACCCGATCTCCTTGTTGCGGATGCGCGCGAGCTGGTCCTGGTGCAGCTGCGCCACCGGCTGGCCCGACAGCCAGTACTCGCCGCTGGTCGGCGTGTCGAGGCAACCGATCAGGTTCATCAGCGTCGACTTGCCGGAACCGGACGGGCCCATGATCGCGACGTACTCGCCGCGGCGGATCACCAGGTCGACGCCGCGCAGCGCGTGCACGGTCGTGCTGCCCATCGCGTAGGAACGGGTCAGCGCCTCGGTGCGGATGACTTCGTCGGCGCTCGGCGGCTGGCTCATCGGCTCGCTCCTCGGGGCGCTCAACGTTCGACCGGCGCCAGGGCAGCCCCCATGCGCTTCTCGTCGAGCTCGACGCGGTCCCACTCCTTCAGTGTGCGCAGCGCGGCGTTCGGGCCGGTGATGACCTCGTCGCCCTCGGTCAGGCCCGCCAGCACTTCGACGTCCTGCGTCTCGCCGATGACGCCGAACGTGACCGGCAGAAAGCGCGCGCGGCCGTCGCGACGCACGAACACGCCCTTCGTCTCCTTGCGGCGCTGGCGCTCGGCGGCGGTCAGCACGCGCTCCTTCTCGCCTTCCTTCGGCTCCGGCGGCGGCACGTAGGCGCCCTTGTCGTCGAACTCGAGCTCGCGCGCGGTCTGCGCCTGGAACGGCACCACCAGCACGTCGCTGCGCTCCGCCGTGGTGATGCGCGCATTCGCGGTGAACCCGGGCCGCAGCGAAGGCGGCGGATCGATCAGCCGCACGACGACCTTGAACTCCTTGCTCTGCTGGTTCTGGCTGCTGCTCGACGCCGTCGCCTCCTGGATCGGGCTCTGGCCGATCTCGGTCACCTTGCCGACCAGCTTGACGTCGCGCATGGCCTCGACCTCGACCTCGGCCGGCGCACCGATCGCGACCTCGACGATGTCGGCTTCGGCGACGCGGATCTCCGCCTCGATGACCGACATGTCGGCGATCGTCATCAGCGTGGCGACCGGGTTGCTCTGGATGCCGGGCACGGCGCGTTCGCCCTTCTCGACGTTCAGCTTGGTGATCAGGCCCGACAGCGGGGCGCGCAGCACGGTCTTGCTCGCCATGTCGGTGGCGCGGGCCAGCGACGCCCGCACCGACGCCAGCCGCTGCTTCGACGCCGCCAACCCCGCCTGCGCCGCGGCGACGCGCGTCTCGGCGACCTTGACGCCGGCCTCGGCCTGGGTGATGCGGGCGGTCGCGAACTGCAGGCGCTGCTCGGCCAGCCGCGCCTCGGCGGCGCTGATCTCGAACTCCTCGCTGCCGATCAGGCCCTTCTGGTGCAGCTCCTGCTTGCGGGCGAACGACGCCTTGGCCCGCTCCGCCGACGTCTGCGACTGCTCCTTCTCGATGCGGGCGTTGGCCAGCGCGTTGTGCTCGGCGGCCAGGCTCGCCTCGGCGGTCAGCACGCCGACCTCGCTGTTCTGCACGTCGGCCTCGCTGGCGCCGACCTGCGCCGCCGCCGACGCCTCCTCGGCCTTCAGCTGCAGGTCCTCGAGCCGCAGCAGCTCGTCGCCGGCCTTCACACTGTCGCCCTCGCGCACCTTCAGGTCCTGGATGACGCCCGTCACCTCGGCCTGGATGTCGACGAACTCCTTGGCGCGGATCTCGCCCGAGGCAGTGACCAGCGAGCGCAGCCGGGCCAGCCGTTCGACCTTGCTGGTCACGACCTTGGTCGAGGGCGGCGGCTGCAGGGCCATCCAGACGGCGCCAACGGCGAGGCCGCCGACGAGAACGAGCAGGAGCGTGGTCGAGAGTTTCATGCCGGGGGCGGGCAGCCGGGAGCGCGGGCGGGTGGCCAGGACGATCAGGTGGCGCTTGTGGCCGATCGATCGCCGAAACCGCCGCCGCCGATGCAGTTCGTGGCGCGGCGAGCGTTGGGCATGATCGGGAGCGGCCGAGCGGATTCCAGCGGGCAACGGAACCCGCCAGCGCCCCGACCGCCCCGCCGCCTCAGGCTCCAGGGATCAGGCCCCTGGGAACCAGGCCCGCGTGCGATTGGCGAACGCCACCAACGACAGCATCACCGGCACCTCGATCAGCACCCCGACGACGGTGGCCAACGCCGCTCCCGACGAGAGCCCGAACAGTCCGATCGCCACCGCGACGGCCAGCTCGAAGAAGTTCGACGTGCCGATCAGCGCCGCTGGCGCCGCCACCGGGTGCGGGAGGCGCAGCCAGAAGGCCGCCGCGTAGGCGATCGCGAAGATGCCGTAGCTCTGCAGCAGCAGCGGCACCGCGATCCAGAGCACACGCCACGGGGACGCGAGGATCGTCTCCGCCTGGAAGGCGAACAGCAGCACGACGGTCCCGAGCAGCGCCGCCATCGACAGGGGTTTGCAGCGCGCCTGCAGGATGGCGACCGCCGCCGGCCCACGGCGCTGCGACAGCCGCAGCCGCGTCACCACGCCAGCGACCAACGGCACGACGACGAACAGCACGACGGACGACAGCAGCGTCGACCAAGGCACCACGACGTCACTGACGCCGAGCAGCCAGCCGGCGATCGGCGCGAACGCCACCACCATCACCAGGTCGTTCACCGTGACCTGCACCAAGGTGTAGGCGGCATCCCCGCGCACCAGCTGGCTCCACACGAACACCATCGCCGTGCACGGCGCCACCCCGAGCAGGATCATGCCGGCGATGTACTGCTCGGCGTCGGCGGGCGGCACGAAGCCGGCGAACACGCTGCGGAAGAACCACCACGCGAGCGCCGCCATCGTGAACGGCTTGATCAGCCAGTTGACGACGAGGGTCAGTGCCAACCCCTTCGGCCGCCGCCCGACCGCGGCCAGGCTGCGCGGCTCGATGGCCAGCATCATCGGGTAGATCATCGCCCAGATCAGCCCGGCGACGACGAGGTTGATGCCGGCCAGCTCCCAGCCGGCGAGGCGCGCGATCAGCTCGGGCCAGGCGCGCCCCAGCAGCAGGCCGGCGGCGATCGCCAGCGCCACCCACCACGACAAGAAGCGTTCGAAGGCACCCATGAGCGGTTCGTTGGAGCGGGATGCGAGAGCCTGATCGGAACTCCGGGTCGCAACGTGCCGCGCCCCAACAGGCAGAGGCGCCATGCTCGTGCATTGCGCGGCTTCGCCCCATACGCAGAGGTGCGACTGGCGTCGCCGGACGCAGCGATGGGGCGGACGCTCGCAGGCCCCGTCAGAACCGGATCTCGACGGTCTGGCCGGCCGCCAGCTCGAGGTCGCGCGTGATGCCGAGCGGAACGGCCTGCCACGAGCCGTCCGCCGCATGCTCGATGCGAGCCAGCTCTGCGCGGTAGCGGCCGGGCAGCACCGAGCGCCCGAAGCCCTGGCTGCCGAAGAGGAGGCGTTCGGTCCACGGCGCGCGGTCGTCTTCGCGGTGCAGCAGGATGCACGCAGCGTGAGGTTCGAGGCCGGCCTCCGCCGGCAGCGGCGCCGCCGGCGCCCAGACCCTCGCCACCTGCGTCGCGCGCAGCACGACCTCGTCGACGCCAGGGCCGGCGAACGCTTCGAAGCGGCGCCCCGAGACCTGCGCGTAGAAGACCACTTCGTTCGGCATGTCGGGCCAGCGCCAGACGCCGCCGCCGAGGTTCTGCTGCTGGACGGGTTCGTGGTCCGCCGGCTGCGCGAACAGGTCGACCGGCGCCCCTGCTTCGTCGACGACGCGCACGGTGCCGCGGCGGCTTGCCGCGGTAGAACGAACGCCCCGCAGCATCCGTCGGCTCGCTGCCGTCGACGCTGACCCGCGCCCCGACGATCGGCGCGCCGACGGAATCGACGACGACGAAGTGCACACGCGGCGCCAGCGTCAGCACGACTTCGACTTCGTCGACCAACGCGTTCGCGCCGAGCGGTATCTCGACGGTCTCGACGAGCCCCGGCACGCCGCCGCACCACAACGTGCCGCGCACGAACGCCGGATACGACCGCGCCCGCATCCAGGCGTCTTCTTCGCCGACGATCCCCGGAGCCAAACCGACGACGAAGCGGCCATCGGGGTCGATCGCGGCGTCCCCGCCCACGTTGGTGCCGCCCGCCATCTCCGCTTGGACGCCGATGGAACCATGCGTCACGCGCGTGCCGTCCGTCCACCGCGCGACGCCGCGCACCGACGGCAAACGCACGAGGTCGACCACGAGGTGGCCGGGCGCCAGCCAACGCAACCAACGCGGCGTGCGCACCCCGGCGTCGGCCGCCACGAACCAGTGGCCCGCCGGCGCCTCCAGCGTGCCGTGCCACCCGGCCGGCAAGCCCGCG
>CANGSN010000060.1 GCA_947455805.1 Planctomycetota bacterium | reverse complement strand
CTTCGAGTTCGCCGTCGAAGCCGCCGCCGAGCGCGCCGAAGCTGCGCGCACCGAACGTGTGGCGGCGTTCGTCGCCGCTGGTGCCGTTGACGGTGACGCGCGGCCGCGTCGTGCCGAGCGCGTAGAGGTCGAGTCCGCGCGTCTCCGTGGTCGCGTCCTTCGTTGCGTACACGCCGTAGAGCTGCCGATCCTCGTCGAGTTCGTTCCAGCTGGTCGGCTCGTTCGGCACGATCCAGGTGAACAGCGCCTGGGTCCGGAAGCCGGCGATCTCCCACTGCGCGGAGGCGCCGTCCCAGCTGTTCCACACGTTGTTCCAGGGCACCGGGCTGATCACCCGCTGCGCTCCGAGCATGAACGACTGGCGGCCCACCCGCAGTCGCAGCGGCTTGCCGTCGACGGGCGCCGAGAGGTCGACGAACGCCTGGTAGAGGTCGAACGTGTCGACGTCGACGACGCGGCGCTGGCCCGGCAGGTCGCGGTCGGTCGACTGGGCCGTGCGTGGTTCGACCCACACGCGCACGTGAGGGCCGAGGTGCAGGTCGGCGTGCAGGTGTACGCGCGTCAGGAAGAAGCTGTCGCGGTCCCCTGGCGTGCGCGCGCCGAAGCCGAAGCCGTCCCAGGCTTCGAAGCGTTCGTCGACACGGCCGCCGAACGACACCCAGAACGCTCCATCGTCGGTCAGATCGACGTGCTTGATCGCGTCCAACGGGTCGCCGTCGTTCGCCGGGGGCTTGGTCCAGTCCTCGTTCTGGCGCAGGAGCTTCCAATCGGGGTGCGTGGCCTGCGGCGGCGGCATCTGCGCCGGCGCCGAGGCGATCGCGAGCGTCGAGGCGGCCAGCAGCAGTGCCGGCGGCCGAGGATGCCGAGTGGGAGGCATGGGGAACGCGCTGCCGGCGGTGGGGCGCCTCGAATCGACGAGGGCCCGGCAGCAATCTGCGGCACCTTGGACACGATAAGCAGAGGCGATGCAAGGCTGCGCTGGCGGCGCGGCCCTGCCGTTCGCTCCGGCTCAGCGGGCGCCCGCGCGCGGCTCCAGCGTGCAGTGTGCGGTGCCGAGGCGGCGCGCGTGCTGGTGGCGCGGTCCGGCGTCGGCGGTCCACGGTCCGAAGTCGGCGTCGCACGGCAGCCACAGCACGGTGTCGGCGTCGGCGGTCCACCGCGTCGGCGGCGTGAAGCGTTCGCCCTGGTAGCGTGCTTGCTTGCTGACGCGCACGTCGTCGACGAGGCCGGCGAAGAACGCGCCTGGGTTGCCCTTCGCCGTGGTGTCGGCGCCGACGAACAGCGGCAGGCGATTCGGCTTGCGCGCGCCCCGGCCCACGACCTTGCCGACCAGCGCGCCGTCGACGTAGACGCGCACCTCGGCGCCGTCGAACACGCCGGCGAGATGCTGCCAGACACCGGTGCGCAGCGCACCCTTGTCGCTCTTCGCCGTCGCGTAGCGTTCGCCGAGGAACACCGCGAACGAGGCGATGCCGTCGCTGGCGAACAGGCCGAACTCGCTGTCCTGCGCGCGGGCGACGACGCCGCGGCGGCCGCGCAGGTCGTCGGGCCGGATCCACGCTTCGACCGTGAACGGCCCGTCGGGCAGTTCGATCTGTTCGGGCAGCCAGCGTGCCGAAGCGCTCTTGCCGTCGAGCACGAGCGCACCGTTGTGCGCGGTCGGCGTCGCCGCGAGATCCTCCGGCGGCCGCAGTTCGAGTTCGCTGGTCGTCGTCGGCAGCGCGATGCGGCGGTCGTGGGCGAGGTAGTCGCAGCGCACCTGCAGCCGCGGCAGCACGAACGGTTGCTGCGGGTCGGCGGCGCGCTGCACGGCGAACGTCGTCGTCGCACTCTGGCCGGGCGGCACGATCAGGTGCTGGTGGTCGGGGCCGAATCGGTAGCCGGCGTCGGCCAGCGGCAGCAGCTCGAGCTCGATCGCGCGCCTGGCCGGATTGTGCGCGCGCAGCGTCACCAGCGCGTCGACTTTGCCGGCCGCGTTCAGCGACGGGGCGCTGCCGGCGGCGATGCAGCTCTGGACCTCGACGCGCAGGTTCTCGGCGACCGCGATCACGTCGGCGCTGAGTTCGCCGGTGATGCGCTGCGGGTCGAGCAACACGCCGACCGGCACCGCCGCCACCTGGATGCCCTGCGGCCGCACGGTGACGACGTGGAACTCGTGCAGGAAGCCGGCCTGCGGCGCCTCCATGCCGAGGTGCGCGCCGACCGACGCCACCGTGTAGTACTGGATGCCGTCGCGCACGCCGTCGTAGCGCATGCAGTGGATGTGGCCGGCGAACACGGCGGTGACGTTGCCGGCCTTGGCGAGGCGCGTGTGCACGCGCTGCCAGTCGTCGCCGTACTGCGGCAGCCAGCGCGGATGGTGCAGGAACACGAACACGTGCCGCGCGCCCTTCGCCTGCGTCAGCGTGCGTTCGAGCCACGCGAACTGCGCCTCGCTGATGCGCTGGCACTCCGGCAGGTGGAAGTCCTTCTTGCCGGTCTTCGGGTCGCCTTCGTCGCTGTAGAGCACGACGAACCAGCACTGCTTGTGTGCGAACGCGTACCACAGCGGCCCGAACTCGCGTTCGAAGTTGCCCTCGTGTTCGCCTGGCGGCTTGCCTTCGCCGCGCCAGTAGACGTCGTGGTTGCCGGCGACCGGGAACCACGGCATGCGCAGCTTCGCCATCGCCGCCTTGAACTCCTTGGCCTGCGCCATCCACGCGTCCTGGCCGTCGTAGCCCTGCACCAGGTCGCCGACGGTCAGCACCAGGTCCGGGTCGAGCAGGTTGGTGTCGGTGACCGCCTGCTGCAGCACCGCGATGCCTTCGGGGGGGCCGCCGGTGCGATCGCCGAAGACGACGAAGCCGAAGGCGTCGTCTTCCTTTGGCAGACGCAGCAGTGCGGCACCGGCCGGCCGGTCGGTGACGAGGCGCGGGGTCCCTGGTTCCTGGGGAGCGATGGCGCCGACGGCGCCCGCACCGACGGGGCATTCGGCGCGGCACGGGCTGGCACCGATGGCGAACGCGACGAGCAGCAGCAGGGACCGCATGGCGAGTCAGCTTGGCCGGCGGTCGCGCACCGCGGCAAGGTTCGTTCGGTGAAGAACGCGTACAGAAAAGTGGGTCGTCCGGTGGGCAGGCCCGGACGACCCGATTCCCCTGTCATGCCGACTGGCGATCGGCTCCGAAGTTTGCCGGCCCGTGTGAGTGCCGGCGGAATGCGGTTGCAGGCCGCGCGAGCCCGCTCATGGAGAAGCGGTTCAAATCGCGCGCCATCTCGCGCAAAGTCTGCAGAATCTTGCACCGACCGATCGCGCGCGGACCAAGCCCGAAACAACCGTGAACGCCGCAGCCCACTCCTCTCCGGATTCCGGTCGATTTCGTGAGCCGATCCGCGTCGGCGTGCTGGGTGCGGGCCGCACGCGGCAGGGCCTCGGTCCGTTCCTGGCGCGCGCCTGCGAAGCCGCGGGCGGCGTCGTTGTAGCGATCGCGGGACGAGAAGGTGGGCGCAGCGACACGGTCGCATGCGAACTGGCGGCGCAGCTCGGCCATCCGGTCGCGGTCGCCGCCGATGCGATGGCGCTGGCGGCGCAGGTCGACGCGCTGGTGGTGGCAGCACCACCCGAAGGCCATCTCGCCGGCCTCGACGCCGCCCTCGCCGCCGCGGTGCCGTGCTTGTGCGAGAAACCGTTGGTGCCTGCAGAGCAGGCGGCGGCGGGCCGACAGCGCATCGACGCCTTCCGGACGCGCGGGCTGCTGCTGGTCGAGAACTGCCAGTGGCCGTTCGTGCTGCCGACCTGGGCGCGGCTGTGGCCCGAGCGGCAGGGCCGGCCGGTGCGGTCGCTGGCGATGGGGCTCGGGCCGGCGTGGCCGGGGCCGACGATGGTCGTCGACTCGCTGTCGCACGTGCTCAGCGTGCTGCAGGCGCTGGTGCCGTTGCCACCGGACGTGCCGCTGCTCGACGTCAGCCAGAGTGATGCTGGGCCGGCGGCCGCCAACAACGTCGTTCGCTTCGCCGTCCGCGGCCCCGCCGGCCGGGTCGACGTGTCCCTGCACCTGACGCAGTGCCCGGCCCAGCCGCGGCCGGCCTGGATCGACGTCGACGGCGCCCGCATCGACCGCCAGCTCGGCCCGAACTACGACCAGTCGTTCGTCCGCCCCGACGGCCAGGGCGAACCGGTGGAGGATCCGCTGCATCAGCTCGTGTATGGTTTCTTCACCGATCTACGCGCAGGAACCCGTGACCGAACCGAAGCCCACGCCGACGCCGTCCTCCTCCGCCTCCGCCTCTACGCGGACCTCCTCCAGCAGCTCGGCATCCGCGCTTGAGCAGAAGCCGCTCGACGGCAAGTCGGTCGAGCAGGTGCACGACTTCGCGCGCAAGCTGCAGCAGCCGAGCCTGTGGCCGAAGGTGCTCGACTACGTGCAGTGGCAGCGCGCGCAGCGCGAGGCCGCGAAGACCGGCAAGCCGGCGCCGGACATGCCGGACCTGGCGCCGCTGTCGATCAACCTCGACCTGACGACGGCGTGCAACTACGCCTGCGACCACTGCATCGACTGGGACATCCTCAACAGCAAGGTGCGGCACGAGGACCAGGAGCTGCGCGACAGCCTGCAGCGCATGGCCGAGCGCGGCCTGCGCAGCGTCATCCTGATCGGCGGCGGCGAGCCGACGCTCTACCCGGGCTTCGCCAGCATCGTCGAGTTCCTGAAGAAGCTCGGCCTGTCGGTCGCGGTCGTCTCGAACGGCAGCCGCGGCGATCGCCTGCTGGCGGCCGCCCCGTTCTTCACCGAAGGCGACTGGATCCGCCTGTCGCTCGACTCGGGCAGCAACGACGTGTTCCGCCGCATGCACAACCCGTCGAGCAAGACGCTGACGCTCGACGAGATCTGCAGCTGGATGCCGAAGATCAAGGCCGCCAACCCGGCGTTGCAGCTCGGCTTCTCGTTCGTCATCACGTGGAAGGGCGGCAGCCGCGGCTCTGTGAAGATCATCGAGAACATCCACGAGATGGTGATGGCGAGCCAACGCGCCAGCGACGCGATGTTCGACTACATCTCGTTCAAGCCGTTCCTCGAGCGGCAGCAGGACGGTGCCGAGGTCATGGATCCGGCGAAGACCGAGGTCGAACTGCAGGCCGTCGTCGCGCGCATCCAGGCGAACCTCGCCGAGGCGCGCAGCGTCGTGCGCCCAGGCTTCCGCGTGCTCGCCAGCACCAACCTGCGCGTGCTGATGGCCGGCAACTGGCGCGACTACACGAAGCAGCCGAAGGTCTGCCACATGCAGATGCTGCGCCAGGTGGTGACGCCGCTCGGCTCGTTCAACTGCCCGGCGCACCGCGGCGTCGAGAAGGCCAAGCTCGGCGGCAAGGAGCTGTGGCAGGTGCCGGCGGCGGCACAGCACGCGACGGCGAAGATCCTCTCCGAGTTCGACGCCAGCCACGAGTGCCGCGAGGTCACGTGCCTCTACAACAGCACGAACTGGTGGCTCGAGGAGCTGATCGAAGCCGGCAAGCCGCTGCCGCAGGAAGCGCCGGCGCCGGAAGCGCGCGACTGGTTCCTCTGATCCAGGGTCGCCGAGGCGCGCGGCGAGCCGGCGGGAGTTCGCCGCGCGCCGGGCGAAGTCGTTAGCCGCGATACTGCGTCAGCAGTTCTTCCAGCTCGTCGTCTTCGAGAAAGAGCAGGATCTCGCCGGCTTGCGGCAGGTCCCGTGCGATCGCGAGCGCGCCCATCGCGGCGCGCGTGAGTGATGCGTCTGTCGTGCGCACTAGATCGTCGAGCGCCAACTGCCCGAGACGTCGCCACGCCTCCTCGTAGCCAGCGCCCAGCCAGGTCGGGATCGGCGGGTTGTGAGCGGCGCGTCGCTCCGACTCGATGCAACCGAGCAGGGAGTAGGTGTTCACGCCTTGCTGGCGGTGCTTCGCATACAGCTGCACGAGGTGCGGCACGGCGGCGTAGGAAGCCGTGTCGACGTCCCCCTGATGGTGCAGTTCGTTCCACAGCTCTTCGAAAGCGGCCGGTGCGTCGGCGGCTTGTTCGAGCTTGGCCAGGGCGGGACGCGGGTCGTAGGGCACTCGATATCCACCGCGCAGCTCCGACCAGCGCGCGTCGTCCCAGTCGAGGGCGCCGGGGATCGTCGCGCTCGCGTCAGCGGGCGGGTGCGTCGGCGCTGCCCCTGGTGGGTGCGAGGCGCTGCGGCTCGAGGCGATCGCTGAACGCAAACGCAGGAGCGAGAACATCCCGCAGGCCCCATAGACGAGCATGGAGGCCGAGTAGGTCCAGTCTGCCTTCCAGGCGTACAAACTGCCCAACAACGACGAGCCAACCACGATGACCGCGGTCGTGGACCACAGCCGCTTCACCCATTCTTCGTTGGTCATGCCAGTGCGTGACCAACTTCATCGAGCTCGCCGAGGTGCGCAAGGCCTCGACGTGCACGCAAGCAAACCAGGGCGGGTGGGCGAGGCGAATCGTTGCGCCGGCCGAGGCAGTTGCGCCTCGGCCAGCCACTGACCTCACAGCGTGCGGATCACAGCGTGCCGAGCAGCAGGTCGACGCCGTTCGACGTCAGCAGGCCGAACGCGTTCGTGCCCGGCGGCACCAGCAGCGCACCCTGGCAGTAGACGTGCGTGTTGCTCAGCGCCGGCGTGATCGGGATCGGCAGGTTCCACGGCACCGTCGTGCCGGCGAGCGGGAACAGGCTCAGCAGGATGGTGGTGTTCTGGTAGAGGTTGCAGCCCGGCGCGCCGACGATGCCGAGGTCGACACCGCTCGGGATGTTGGCGAAGTCGACGACGACGAGGCCGATGCTGCTCGCCGGGGCCGGGATGTTCGCCAGGTTGATCGTCTGCGTCGTGCCGAGCAGCGGGCGGTTGACCGGCGTGAACGCCAGCGCCGCACCGTCGTTGGTGACCGTCAGCGGCAGCGTCGCCGACAGGTCGCGGTCCGGCGGCGTGCTGACTGCACCGCGGCTCCAACCGGTGACGGCGGCGCCGGTCTGGTTCGGCATCGGCCGGTAGCGGAACTCGACCGCCCCGGTGTTGCGCAGCACCACCTGGAACGTGTTGCCAGCACCGACGGTGCCGGTCGTGTAGTGCGGGACCGCGTTCCACGTCAGGTAGACGGCGGTGCCGCTCGGGTCGACGTCGAAGTGCGTGGTGCCGCCCTGCGTCGGATTCAGGTCCATCCACGCCGGGGCGAGGCGCGCGGCGCCCGAGGCGAGTTCGGCGGCCGTCGGCGAGAAGTCGGTGACCGTCTGCGCGCTGCTCATCCACACGAAGCCGTTCGAGCACATGCGCACCGCGGTCGTCGAGCCGCCGGGGAAGTTGAACGTGAACGGCAGGTTCAGCGTCGTCAGCGCGTCGTCGCCGAGCGCCAGGTTGGCGCTCGTCGGCGTGAACCACGCGGCGGCGCCGTTCTGCACCGTGTAGCCGCCGGTGGTCGGCACGAACTGGATCACGCGCGGCGTGGCCACGGTGCCGCCGAGGTCGAACGTGTTGTTGGCGAACGTCTGCGCGAACGCGCCGAACGTCTGGTAGCAGCCGCTGCCGTAGCTGGTCGCCGCGGCGACCGTGCCGGACGCGGCCGTGCGCGTGTCGAGCGTCGTGGCGCCGGTGCCGATCGGATCGAGCCAGTTCGACAGGCGCGACGAGTTGGTGCCACCGCCGGTCCACGACACCGAGAAGCGGCCGTACCAGTCCGACAGGTTGTTGCCGCACGCAGCGCCGCCGCCGTGCAGCTGGCCGACGATGCGGCGGTTCGGGTCGAACAGCGGCGAGCCCGACGAGCCCGGCTCGGTGGTGCCGGTGTCCCAGTCGATGACGCGGATGTGGGTGCCATCGCCGGGGCTGGCGGTGCCGCTGTACGAGGTCGTGGTCGTGGCGTTGTTCTCGAACGAGATCTTCTTGGCGTCGCCGCTCGGATGGTGGATGGCGACGGCCGAGGTGGTGTTGCCGGTGCCGCGGTTCCAGCCGGCGTAGGTGATGCCCCAGGCCGGGTTCGGCGTGCTGTTCAGTTCGACCAGCGTCATGTCCGACGTCGCGTAGCCGGCGCGCCACGTCGAGCCCGACGTGAACTGCGTCAGCGTGGCGCCCGCACCGCCGCAGGTGGTGTTGCGGTAGTTCCAGTAGACGACCAGCGACGGCGCCTGGCCGGCGCCGACGCCGCAGTGGTTCGCGGTGAGGAACAGGTTGCGCCCGTCCTGCGCGGTGTTGTTGACCATCACGCCGGTGCAGAAGATCGAGCCGCCGGACGACATCGCCGCGACGGCCGGGATCTCGTTGACCCAGGCGACGCCCTGCGAGCAGACGACGTCGATGTTGCACGAGCCCGAGCCGTCGAGGCCCAGCGCGTCGGGGCCAGCGCCGAAGAAGCGGTAGCCGGAGCCGACCTGCGACAGGTTCAGCCGCACCTGGTCGCGCGCCGCGGTCGGCACGTAGACCTCGACGACGGTCTCGTCGCTGCCGACGACCGGCGTCCACAGCTCGCCCGACGGCGTGTGGTCGGCGGCGTCGAACGGCCGGACCGTGTACTGGTAGTCGGCGCTGTAGACCATCATCCGCGCGCCGGCCGGCATGAAGAAGCCGCCGATGCCGAGGTTGACGTGGCTCGCGTTCGGGGCCTGGATGCGCAGCCGCCACAGCGACCAGGTCGGGTCGAGCACGTCCCAGCTGCCGTGGGTGGTGGGGTTGGCGGCGACCGCGAACGGGATCGCGTAGCGCGCCGGCATGCCGCTGGCGCGGCGCTGCACGTCTTCCTGCGAGATCGCCAGGCGATCGATGACGGGCACCGCCAGCACTGCGACCTGGTTCAGCGGCCGGGCGTTCGGGTGGATGCGCCCGACGGGGTCGATGGTCTGGGCAACGAGGGAGCAGGCGACGGTGAGAACCGTCGCTGCAGCGAGGAAGGGTCGAAGCATGAGGACGAGGCGGGGCCGGCTGGGGCTCCTCTTGGACGTGAGGAAGTTGTCCGTGGTTCCCTACCCGGGCTCCGGTCGTGGTCGCCCAGCCCGCCCATGGCACGGGGCGAGCCGACGGAACCGCTGCGGGCTTCGCCGGGCCCGGCCGGCTCGCTACCGTGCTCCGCCCCGTTCGGCTCCCGGCGGGCCCAGTCCATGACCCACCCGCAAGTCGTCCGCGTCTACAGCACCTACCAGGATCCCGACTACGAGTGCCCGTGGCAGAGCGTGGCGCCGCGCGGCAGCACCGGCTCGGGCGTCATCGTCGGCCAGAAGCGCATCCTGACCGGCGCGCACGTCGTCGCCAACGCCACCTTCGTGCAGGTGCAGAAGCAGGACGACCCCGGCAAGCTGCCGGCGCGCGTCGTCGCCATCAGCCACGACTGCGACCTGGCGCTGCTCGAGGTCGACGACCCGGCGTTCACGCGCGGCATCGCGCCGGCGCGCATCGGCGAACTGCCGCGGCTGCGCGAAGCGGTGCAGGTCGTCGGCTACCCGATCGGCGGCGAAGAGGTGTCGATCACCGAAGGCGTCGTCTCGCGCATCGAGGTGCAGCGCTACGAACACAGCCAGCGCCACCTGCTGGCGGTCACGGTCGACGCGGCGATCAACGAAGGCAACAGCGGCGGCCCGGTGTTCGCGCGCGGCAAGGTCGTCGGCATCGCGTTCCAGGCGCTGCCCGACGCCGAGAACATCGGCGAGATGGTGCCGGCCCCGATCCTCGAACGCTTCCTCGCCGGCGTGCAGAAGGGCAAGGACCCGCAGGTGCCGGGCATCGGCATCAGCACGCAGCCGCTCGAGAACCAAGCACTGCGCGCGCACCTCGGCATGAAGCCGGCACACAGCGGTGTCTTGATCACCGCCGTGCAGTTCGGTTCGAGTGCGTGGGGGCAGCTGCAGGTCGGCGACGTGCTGACCGAGCTCGACGGCCTGCGCATCGCCGACAACGGCACCGTGCGCTACCGCGGCCGCTATCGCTGCCAGTTCGACGCCGTCATCGGCGACCACCACTGCGGCGACGTCGTGCCGGCGAAGGTGCTGCGCAAGGGTGCCTTGGTCACCGTGCGCATGACCATGCAGCCGATGGCGTGGCTGGTGCCGCGCACCGAGTTCGACCGCCGGCCGATGTGGTTCCTCTACGGCGGCCTGGTGTTCCAGCGGCTCACCGCCGAGTTCCTGCGCATCTGGGGCGAGCACTGGTGGGACAAGGCGCCGAAGGAACTGCTGCACCTCTACTACTCCGGGCTGCGCAAGCCCGAGCAGCGCGAGATCGTCGTGCTGGCGCAGGTGCTCGCCGACGCGGTGAACGTCGGCTACGAGCCGTTCGCCAACGACGTCGTGTCGACGGTGAACGGCGAGCACCCGGTCGACATGCAAGACTTCGTGCGCCGCATGGACGCGGCGCGGGGCGAGGTCGTGCTGAAGCTGTCGAGCGGCGCCACCGTGCTGCTGGATGCGGCGGCGGCGAAGGCGGCGATGCCGCGCATCATGAAGCAGTACCACGTGCCCGGCGATCGCTCGGCGGATCTGGTGGTGGCGCCGGCTGTGGCGGCTGTGGCGAAGCGCGTGCGTTCGCGGCGCTGAGTCGGCCGCGCGGTTCGCGGCCAGCGGAAGTGGCCGCAGCTCGAGTCGTCGGAGGGCGGTGTTCATGGCTCGTGCGCCGCTGGCACGTCCGCTACGGCGTGTCGAGCACCGCCTGGGCCGCCCAGATCCTCGGCGAGCTCAGCGCCGCGTCAGCAGCGCCGTGACCACCGAGCCGTGCTGCGACCAATACGCGTCGACGATGCGCAGCTCCTTCTGCAGACGTTCGAGCCGGTGCCGGGTGACCTGCTGGCTCGGGAACTCGGCCGACGCCGCGTAGAGCACGTGCTGCACCTTCGGCAGCAGGTTGCGCAGGTACCAGACGAACTCGTCGTCCGACAGTTCGCTCCACGCGTGCGTGCTGATCAGCACGTCGGCGCCGGGGAACTCGTCGACGAACTCGTTGCGATGCTCGGTGTCGACGCAGCGGATGGCACCGCCGGCGAGTGCTTCGAAGTCGTCGTGCTCCTGGCGATGCTGCGGCAGCGTGCGGGCCAGGTACCAGCGCTGCAGTTCGCCGACGAACGGCAGGTCGAAGATCGTCCACGAGCCGAAGCCGGAGTGCGTGCCGAGGAGCCGCACGACGTTGCCGAAGCCGCCGCCGACCTCGAGGAAGTGCATGCGGCTCGGGTCGCCGAGGCGGCGCAGGTGGTGCTGCAGGAACGCGAGCTGCGCGCAGTGCCGCGTGTGGAACAGCGTCGGCACGCCGGCCGGCAGCGCACCGTGGCGATAACCGACCGGCGAGTCGCCGATCGCCAGCAGTTCGGCGAGCAGCCCGGGCGCACGTTCGGCGACGGCGGCGAGCGCCTGTTCGTCGCGGCCGAAGTCGCGCGACGTGCAGAAGTGGAACAGGTCGTCGTGCTGGAACGTGGCGAAGCGGTGCGGGTCGACGAAGGCGTTGCCGACCGTCGCCTTGTAGCGCCAGAAGTCCTGCATGCCGCGCCGGAACGCCTG
>CANGSN010000059.1 GCA_947455805.1 Planctomycetota bacterium | reverse complement strand
GAGGGGCTCGACGCGCGCGGACGGCCGCGCGCGGAGCCGTTCACAGGCCGAGCGACAACACCGTCGCGTTGCTCACGACGAGGCCCAGCGCGTTCAGCGGCGGGTTGAAGGCGACCGCCTGGCCGACCAGGTTCAGCCCGATCAGGTTGGTGCTGCTCGGCAGCGACTCCGGCAGGCTGACCGACGCACCGGGCGCCAGCACGAACGTCGCGACCGGGTCGACGACGTGCGCGAAGCAGCCCGGCATGCCGACGCTGGTCAGGTCGATCGGCGGCGTCGCCCGCGTCAGCGAGCGCAGCAGCGCCGCCCAGCCGGTGGCGCCGGGGATGCCGCTGATCTGCCACTGCAGCGTGGTGCCGAGCACCGGATTGGCGCTGGCGTCGAGGGCGAGGCCGTCGAACGGGTTCGGGCAGAGCGTGAACGGCGTGGTCGTCGCCGACAGGTCGCGCGAACCCGGGTCGGCGAAGTTGCCGCCGGTGGTCCAGCCGGTCATGCGCGCGAACGTCGAGTTGGCGATGTTCTGGAACACCGTGTGCACGGTGCCGTTCGGGAAGAACTGGATCTGGAACGTGTTGTTGCCCGTCGTGCCGAGCAGCGGCACGGCATTCCACGTCAGGATCGCGCGCTGCGCGTTGGCGTCGAACCAGACGTTGTTGGCGCTGGTCGCACTCGGGTTCATCAGCGTCCAGAACGCCGCCCAGCGCGGCTGGCCCTGCATCAGCTGCAAGGCCGACGGCAGCAGCTGCACGAGGTTCGGCGTGCCAGGCGACACGTAGCCGCTCGACACGACCTGCAGTTGCGTCGTCGAACCACCCGGGTAGGGCAGCGCGAACGGCAGCGTCACCGTCGTCTGGCCGCTGAGGCCGAGGCCGAGGTTCTGGCCGGCGACCGGCACGAATGCGACCGTGGACCGCGACACCGTGTAGCTGCCGTTCTGCAGCGTGGCCGTCGTCGACGTGCCGTTCAGGTCGAACGGGTTCGCCGAAGTGAACAGCTCGTAGTAGGTGCTGGTGCAGTTGCCGCACGAGCCACCGACCGAGAACTTGTTCGCGAACGCGAGGCCGCTCGGGACCCGGCTCGCCACGGCGACGCTGAGCGCGCCGGTGCCCGGCCGCGCCTGGTCGATCGTCATCGAGCCAGCACCCGGCGCGATCGAGCAGTCGAACCAGCAGTTGTAGATCGTGTTCCAGTCGAGCGCGTTGGTGCCGACGGCGGTGAACACCACCTCGTTGCCGACCTGGCTGAAGGTCCAGTCGTTCAGCGGATCGGTGTCGAGGTCGCGGAAGCCGGCGTTCGCCACGATCGCGCCCGGTGCCACCGGGATGCGGAACGACGCGCCGCCGCGGTGGTTGTCGATGTTGTGGATCGCGTACTCGTAGTGGTACATCCCCGCGGTCGGGCCGCTGGTCTTCACCGCGACCAGGAAGCTGCCGTCGCCGGTGCCGTTGTTGTTGCGATCGAACGTCGCACCGGACCAGCGCGTCAGCACCGAGCCGTTCTGCGAGCTGCCGATCGTATTGGTCGTCCAGGTGCCGCCGCTGCCGCTGATGCCGACCTGGCGGTTGCTGATGTTGTTGTCGCGCTCGATCGCCGGCTCACCCTGCACGACCGCCTGCACCTGCGCGTAGTAGGTGGCGCCGGCCTGGATCTCGCCGTCGCGCACGACGATGCGGTTCTTGACCGAATCGAACGCCTGCACCTGCGAGAACGTCAGCGAGCGTACCGAGTCGACACCGGCGGCGCCGGCCAGCGCGGGGTCGCCGCGGTCGAAGTAGCTGCCGGCGACGTTCCACGTGCCGAGCCACGGGTTGAGCTCCTCGCTCGGGCCCAGCGCGTACTGGCTGCTGTTGATGCCGCTGCCGTAGGTGTCCGAGCAGCCGACGAAGAAGAACGAGCCGCCGGTGACGTTGCACGGCAGGCACGGGCCGGTCGAGAAGTTGAACGCCGTCGGCGAGTACTTGCAGAAGCTGCGGCCGGAGATCTGCACCATGCGGCCGTTGCTCTCGCGCGCCAGCAGGAACGAGATGCGTGGGAACTGGTCGACCATCACCCCGTTGACCTCGGACGCCCACGGCAGGTTGACGGTGCCGGTGTTGCACCACGAGTGGCCGACCATGAAGCCGGACTCACCGTTCGGGAACGCCGGGCCGCGGCGCCCCATGAAGGCGAGGTCGGTCATGTCGTACATCAGGATGTCGAGACCGGGCACGGCATTGGATTGGGCGAGAGCATGCGGTGCGATGGCGGGCACGGCGAGCGCGGCCAGAGCGAGCGTTCTACGGAGCATGGGTCCTCGGGAGTGAGGGGTTGAGGAACGGGAACGACCTGCTGCCTAGGGATCGAGGGGGCGATGGCAACGGGGTCAGCAATCTCTCCTGGACAGCGGTCTGCGCCCAGTGGCGCCCGCAATCTTCTTCCAGGGCGCATGGTGACATCCGCATCGCGGTGCCATGCTGCCGGGACCTCGTCGGTCGTGCGTATGGCCAATGCCATCGGTTCCTCCGCGCCGCTCTCCGGCCGCGTGCTTCTGGCCGCGGCAGTCGGGGCCCTCGTGTCGACCCTGGTCGCGCTGTTCGGGCTCGGCCGCACCGAGGCGGTGCACCTGCTCGGCGTGCCGACGATGCAGCCACCCGGCGTCGATGCCTGCACCATCAGCGGGGCCTCGCTCTCGCTGGCGCAGGGCCTGGACCCGCTGCAGCAGAACCCCGGCGACGTGCTGGGCCGGCCGCTGAACTACCCGCGCGTCTGGCTCGTGCTGGCCTGGCTCGGGCTGCGCCCGGAGCACACGCCGTGGCTGCTGGTCGCCTTCTTCACTGCGTTCGCGGCCGGCGCCCTCGCCCTCGTCGCGCTGGTCCGCACGCGCGCGCAAGGCCTCTGGCTGGCGCTCGCCGTGTGGTCGCCGGCGATCTGGCTTGGCCTCGAACGCGGCAACAGCGATCTGTTCGTCTTCGGCCTGACCGCGATCGCGTTGTGGCTTGCCACCACCCGGCCGAACGTCGCCGCCGCCGTCGTGCTGGTCGCCGCCGTCGCCAAGCTGTTCCCGGCCTTCGCCCTGTTCGGCTTCGTCGCCGGCGACCGCCGCCAGCGCCGCGCCGGCCTCGTCGCGGCCTGCCTGTTCGCCGGCTACGTGGCGGCGACGTTCGGCGACCTGGCGAAGATCCGCGCCGGCACGTTCCACTGGAACCGCATCGGCTACGGCATCGACCAGGCGGCGGTGACGTTCGCCAAGAACGGCGCCTCGCTGCCGCTACTGCTCGGCCTCGCGATCGGCGCGGCGCTGCTGCTGTTCGGCGCGGGGGCCTGGCTGCGCACGCGCGTCCGCCTGCCGCTGGTCGACGGGGATCCGGCGGCGCTCGGCTTCCGCGTCGGCTGCGCGGTCTACGCCGGCTCGTTCTGCCTCGGCAGCAGCTTCGACTACCGCCTGATGTTCCTGCTGCCAGCACTGCCGCAGCTGGTCGTCTGGTCGCGTGCGCTGGCCCCACGCTGGCGCTGGCTCGCGCGCGGGCTGCTCGTCGCGGTCCTGCTGCTGCTGTGGAGCATGACGTGGCGCGCCGGGCTGCGTTCGCTGTTCGGTGGTGCGGGCGAAGGGGTTGGGCTGCTCGTCGACGAGCTGCTCAGTTGGCTCGTGTTCGCGGCACTGCTCGTCGGTGGTTGGCTCGCGGTGCCGGATGCGCTGCTGCCGCGGCGCTGGCGCGGTCGGCCGTTCGTCGCGGTGGCCGTTCCCATCCCCGCCGCTTCGCACGCGCCACCTGCGGTCACCGCTGCCGCGCCGACGCCGCCCGCGGAAGTCGGCTGAGGGCTTGCTGCACGACCCTGCTACCGTGCTGTCGCCGATGGCCGCGCGCCGCACCACTGCACCCTGGTCGATCTACCTGATCCGCACCACCGACGGCGCGCTCTACACCGGCATCACCAACGACGTCCCGCGCCGCCTGCAGCAACACGAACAGGGCCGCGGCGCCAAGGCCCTGCGCGGCCGCGGGCCGCTGCAGCTCGCGTTCACGCGCAAGGTCGGTTCGCGCAGCACGGCCCTGAAGCTCGAGGCGCGGATCAAGCGGCTGGCGAAGGCGCAGAAAGAGCAGCTCGTGCAAGGCGGCCTGCCGCGCGGCTGGCTGTCCCAGGCCCGGCAGTAGCAGGCCCGGCAGGGATCGGTCCTGGAAGTGATCCCTTGCGTGTTGTTCCCACCGCGCCAGCCGATGCGGCGACGGTGGCTCCAGGACTTACGGCGCCACCAACAACGAAGGGATCAGTTCCGGCAGAGCTCGAGCGCGACCAGCGCGTAGCTGGTGCAGAGCAGCGGCACGTTCTCGAAGAAGCGGTCGCTGCCCTGATTGACCCACGAGCCGTCCGCCTGCTGCATGCTCTCCAGTTGCTGCCTCAGCGCCGGGCGCCACGCGACCATCACCGTCTTGCCGTCCTTGTCCTTGGTCGCCACTTCGTCGAGGCCGGCGGCGTCGAGCGCCTGCGCCAGCAGCACATAGCCGTAGAACTGGCCGTGGAACTTGGCCTGCTCGTCCTTCGGGTCGTAGTTGCCCGGATTGCCGGTCAGGTCCCAGTGCTCGCCGATCCAGCGCACGGCGGCCTGCACGCGCGGATCGTCCTTCTTGACGCCGGCGAGCGTGTAGGCCTTCAGCAGCGCATAGGTCATCGAGCCGTAGCTGCGCGGCACGACCGTGCCGTCGGGGTTCTTCAGGTAGCCGGCCGGGCTGTTGCCGGGGAAGTAGACCGCGCCGCCGTCGTCGCCGGCGACCGCTTCGACCGGCGGGCCCTTCTCGCCGCCTTCGACCGAGCCGTCGGTCTTGGCGCGGTGGTCGTTCACGCTCTTCAGGTTCTGCGTGCGCTGCAGGAAGACGAGCGCCTTCTGCAGCGCCTCGTGGTCCTGCGGCAGCCCGGTCGCGCGCAGCGCTTCGAGCGAGAAGTGCAGGTTGCTGAGGTCGCCGCGCGACTTGCTGTCGTAGCCGATCGAGCCGTAGTCGGGATCGCTCGGGCTGTAGCCGCTGCTCTCGAGGTGCTGGAACACCAGGATGCTGCGCTGCGCCTTCTTCAGCACCGGCTCGTGCGCGGGGTTGCCGGCGCGGGTCAGGGCGCCGACGGCGACGCAGGTCACGTAGTTCGGCTGGCGCTGGCCGAACGTGCCGTCCTCGTTCTGCTGCGTCAGCAGCCAGGCGATGCCCTGGTCGACGACCTTCTGCTCGTCGGCGGTGCGCAGTTCCTTCGGCTTCGTCTGCAGCGCCATCAGGCCGAACGCCGACAGCCCCGGATCGCGCATCTCGCGGCCGCGCATGCTGACCACGAACACGCCGTCCTTCTGCTGCTGCAGCAGCCAGGCGAGGCCCTTGCTGCGTGCGGCGGAGAGGGCGGGTGCCTGCGGGGCAGCGGGTGCTGCGGGAGCGGCCGATTGCGCGTGCAGCGTCGCGGCCAGGGCCAGCGGGAACAGGGGCGAGACGAGGCGGGATCGGAGGTTCATGGTCGGCGGTGCGTGGCGAGGCGTGGTGCGCAACGAACGTGCCTGCGTCGGCGCGGTTCGTCCGGAAGGAGGTGGCCGTTCGGGTGGGGCGCCGTGGACGCCGGTTGTCCATCGCGGGCTCGGCGTGGACGCGATGCGACCACGGAGTGCTTGGGTCAGGTGCCGGAGCGAACGCCTTCGCCTTGCGCCGACAACTGCACCCGCAGCTCCACCGTCTCCGGACGGTCGGGCAGGCCGCGCACCGCCAGCACGCGCACGACGTCGCCCGGCTTGCGGCTCGACAGCGCGCGCGGCAGTTCGTCGAAGCTGCGCACCGGCTTGTCGTCGATGGCGACGATGACGTCGCCGTACTGCTCGACGACCTCGCCGCGCGGTGTCGGCTTGATGCGGAACGGCCGCAGGCCGGCGGCGGCGGCGCCGTAGCCGTCCTGGACCTCGGTCACGATGGCGCCCGAAGCGAAGCCGAGGTCGGGATCGAGCCGGTAGGCCGGGTAGTCGTAGGCGCCCTTCACGCCGAGGATCGCCGTCGTCGACTTGCCGCCGAGCAGGCGCGGCACGATGGCGTTGACGGTGTCGACCGGCACCGCGAAGCCGATGCCCGCCGACGCACCACTCGGCGAGTAGATCGCGGTGGTGACGCCGATCAGCCGGCCGGCCGAGTCGAGCAGCGGGCCGCCGGAGTTGCCGGGGTTGATCGCGGCGTCGACCTGGATCAGGCCGTGCATCAGGTTCTGGTTCTCGTTGGTCTCGATCGTGCGGTTCAGCGCGCTGACGATGCCGGTCGTCATCGTCTGGTCGAAGCCGAACGGGTTGCCGATCGCGATCGCGGTCTGGCCGACCTTCAGGTCCGCCGAGGTGCCGAGGGCGAGCGGCTGCAGCGTGTCGACCTTGCCGCGCAGGCGCAGCACCGCGAGGTCGTGGTTCGGCGACGACGCCAGCACGTCGGCGCGGAAGTTCTTGCCGGCGACCGTGACCTGCACCTCGCGCGCGTTGGCGACCACGTGGTGGTTGGTGACGACGATGCCGGACTTGTCCCAGACGAAGCCGCTGCCCGAGCCCTGCGTCTGCGCGACGCCGCCGTAGCGCGTGCGCACCAGCGAGCTGGTGTTGATGTGCGCGACCGACGGCGAGCAGCGTTCGAACACCTCGACGAACGTCTGCTCGAGCGCCGCGAGATCGCCGCGCGGCGCCACCGCCCGCGGCTCGGCGCTCGGCGGCGGCGTGAACCAGCCGCCGCGGTCGAGCAGCAGGTAGCTCGCCAGCACGAAGGCGGCGCCGGCCATCAGCAGCGGCAGCGGACTCTGGCGGCGGGGAGCGAACGGCGGATAGGCGTTCATCGGCGGGTTCGTCGTGGTGGATCGTTGCGGGCCGCGCACGGCGGCCCGCGCACTCCGCGCCGTCTCTACGACACGGCGGCGAAACTACACCGGATTCGGCCAGAGCTCGCGCCAGTCGCCGGCGGGAGCCTTCTGGTCGCGCAGCCGCGCCACGGCTTCGGGGTGCAGCTGCACGTGCTCCATCGCCGTCTGCGCCAGCACCTGGCCGCAGGCGTCGGCGATGCCGGCCGGGTGCAGGCCGTGGTACTGGAAGATGTGCGCCGGCGTGCCCGATTTGCTGAACTTGACGACGGCCTTGGCGAGCTGCGGCACGCCGACGATCGAGCCCAGGTTGTCGAGCAGGCCGATCTCGCCGTCGTGCACCGACACGATCGGCACGCGGCGGCCGGCGAGGTCGATGGCGTCGCCCGGGCCGAGCGGGCCGCTCTTGCCGCCGGCGGGGCGCAGGTGCAGCTTGCCGGTGACGCCCAGGGTCTGCACCAGGTGCCGGAAGTCCGTCTTGCGCGCCATCTCGCCGCACAGCAGGTCCGGCGAAGTGACGACGGTGACGTTGGCGTAGACGCCGCGGTCGAGCAGCTGCTGCGAAGCACCGATGGCCTCGGGCACCAGAGCACCCATGACGAACAGCTCGACGACGTTCTCGCCCGGCTGGTAGCCGCGGTAGCCGCGCCAGTCGATCAGGCGGTAGCCGCCGGCAAGCACGTCGTGCTTCAGCGCCGCCAGGATCTCGGCGTCGGACGCGTGCGGCACTTCGGCTTCGTGCAGGCCGCCGTCCTGCGCGGTCAGGCCGAGCTCGGCGCCGGCCGGCATCTCGCGCTTCCAGCGCGCCTGCTTCTTCAGCCACTCGAGCAGCTGGTTCTGGTGCAGCGCGCGCGTCACCGCGCGGATCAGGACACCGCTGCGGCCCTTGTTGTCGCCGGCGAAGTGGCGGCGGATCGCGTCGCACAGGATCCACTCCATCTCGATCGCGAACGCCGGCTCCCAGGTGATCAGGTTCGGGATCTGGATGTCGCTCTTCCAGCTGTGCTGCGCGCCCTCGGGGGCGAGCGTGATGCCGCTCGGCGTGCCGACCAGCACGAACGACGAGCCCCAGTAGAGGTTGTAGTACAGCTGGTCGAGTGCCCGCTTGATGAAGAAGTCGTAGACCGTCATCAGCGGCAGGAAGGGGATGCCGGCGAAGTAGCCCATCTTGCCGAAGCTGCCGAGCGCCGACATGCAGTTGGCCTCGGCGATCTCGAAGCGGATGTGCCGCGTCCACGCCTCGTCGGTCGGCGCCAGCTCCGGGCGCAGGCGCTCGTGCAGGTCGAGCTTGCTCTCCCAGTTCTCGTCGTGCTTGGGCCCGAAGATCTTCTCGTCCATCGCCGGGTTGATGTTGGTCGACGTGCCGACGTCCGGCGCCATCGTCATCATCAGGTCGGCGAGCGGGTTCCACTTCGCTTCGTCGGGCGTCGGCGCCTTGCCGGCCTTCTGTCCCTTGCCGGCCTTGGCGAGTTCGTCGTAGACGCCGATGCGCACGAGCTTGGCGGCGAGCTGGCCCCACATCCACTGCGTGTGCGTGGTCGGCGCCATCTTCAGGTTGATGTCGAGCGACTCCGGCATGCCGCCCTGCTGCTCGATCTGCGCCTGCACACGCGCGCGGTTGGCGTCGCGCTGCGCCTCCAGCGCCTCGATGCCGAGGCGCAGTTCGAGGCCGCGCTGGGTCAGGAACCTGCCTTCCTCGCTGTTCGGCGAAAAGCGCGCGAACGGGCGCTCGAGCGACAGGCCCTGTTCCTTCAGGATCGCGGCCACTTCGCTCTCCTCGGGCATCGCCGAGTGGTTGCCGTTGGCGGCGACGCACTGCAGGCCGCGGCCCTTCACCGTGTGGGCGATGATCAGCGTTGGCCGGCGCTTGTCCTTCTTGCTCTGCTCGAACGCGGCGACGATCGCTTCGTGGTCGTGGCCGCCGGTGTCGTAGAACAGGCGCACGACGTCCTGATCGCTCAGCGACTCGATCAGCGCCTTGCAGGCCTTGTCCTCGGCGACCACGGCCTCGCGCATCAGCCTTGCGTCCCGCTTCCACAGCAGCGCCTGGTAGTGGTAGTCCGTGAAGCCGCGCTCGAACACCTTGCGCAGCGCCTCGCCGCCCTTCTTGCCGAACACCGACTCGCGGAAGCGGCCGTGGCGCAGATTGATGACCTCCCAGCCGTTCGCCAGCGCGGTGCCTTCGATGCGGTCCGCATCGGTGCCCTTCAGGCCGCGGTTGTTCGGGATGCGCGTGCCGTCGAGGTTCTGGCGGTTGTAGTCGACGATCCAGGTGACGTTGCCGAGCTCGCGTTCGGCGACCTCGGGCAGCACCTCGAGCAGCGAGCCTTCGCGGAACTCGCTGTCGCCCATCATGCACCAGAAGTGCGGCTCGTCGACGTCCCAGCCGTGCTGGCGCGCGTAGCGGAACGCCAGCGACTGGTAGGCGGCGGCGACCGGCGGGATGCCGACCGAGCCCGACGGGAAGAAGTGGAATCCGTCGGGGTCGGCTTCGGCGTGGTAGCTCTGGAACACCGGCTTGCCGTCGTGGCTGAAGCTGCGCAGGCGGGTCATCACCGCCTCGGCTTCGGCATCGTCGAACCAGCGGCCGTCGCCGTGGCGGAACAGGCCCATCGCGTGGTGCAGCGAGTGGTCGACCGGCGACGCGTGCGGTTTGCAGCAGATGAAGTCGCCGGGCTGGCGGACGACCAGGTGCAGCGCCGCCATGAAGTCGAGGCTGCTGGCGCAGGCCGCCGGGTGGCCGCCGACCTTGGGGTCGGTCTTGTCGGCGTCGTCGCGGTTGTTGGCGACGTGGATCATCGCCACCATGTGGGCGAAGGCGCGGCGGGCGATGCGATCGATCAGGGGGAAGTCGGGCTTGCTGGCAGCCTTCATGCGGGTTTCGGGCTCTAGTGCGGGCGCGGCAAGGTAGGACGGGCGGCCGGTCCATGCCACAGGCAAGGCCGGGTCGGCTCCATCCCGGGGGGGGCCGGGCGAACGGGCCCGGGGCCCGCCCGCTTCACCGCATGCGGGCGACGTAGGCCTCGATGCGGGCCAGGAAGTCCTGCGCCAGCGTCGGCCCCTCCAGCGTCACCACCTGCACGCCGTCCTCGTAGACTGGCGCGCGCGGCGCCTCGCCGGTGCCCGGCAGCGAGATGCCGAGGTTCGCGGCCTTGCTCTCGCCGGGGCCGTTGACGACGCAGCCCATGACCGCGACCTGCAGCGACGCCACCTGCGGCTTCGTCTTCTTCCACTCGGGCATGCGCGCGTGCAGGAACTTCTCGACCTGCTGGCTCAGCTCCTGGAAGTAGCTCGAGGTCGTGCGGCCGCAGCCGGGGCAGGCGGTGACCTGCGGCAGGAACGGCCGGATGTCCATCGCCTGCAGGATCTGCTGCGCCACGCGCACCTCCTGCGTGCGCGAACTGCCGGGCTCCGGCGTCAGCGACACGCGGATGGTGTCGCCGATGCCCTGCTGCAGCAGGATCGACAGGCCGGCGGTCGAGCCGACGATGCCCTTCATGCCCATGCCGGCCTCGGTCAGGCCGAGGTGCAGCGAATGGTCGGTGCGGTCGGCGAGTGCTCTGTAGACGCGCACCAGTTCCTGCACCTTGCTGATCTTGCAGCTCAGGATGATCTGGTTGCGGCGCAGGCCGAGCTCTTCGGCGGCGTGCGCCGAGCGCAGCGCACTCTGCACCATCGCCTCGAGGAACACGACGCTGGCGTCCTGCGGGATCGCCGAGCGCGCGTTCGTCTCCATCAGCGAACTCAGCAGCTCCTGGTCGAGCGAGCCGGCGTTGACGCCGATGCGCACCGGCTTCTGGTGGTCGATGGCGCACTGCACCATCGTCGCGAAGTTCTTGTCGTGGTTGGCGCCTTTGCCGACGTTGCCTGGGTTGATGCGGTACTTGTCGAGCGCCTCGGCGCACGCCGGGTACTTCCGCAGCAGCACGTGGCCGTTGTAGTGGAAGTCGCCGACCAGCGGCACGGCGAGCCCGCGGTCGTGCAACCGCCGCCGGATCTCCGGCACCGCGGCCGCGGCCTCCTGGGTGTTGACCGTGATGCGCACGACCTCGCTGCCGGCGAGGAACAGCTCGGCGACCTGGTCCGCGGTCGACTGGGCGTCGGCGGTGTCGGTGTTGGTCATCGACTGCACGACGACCGGATGGCCGCCACCGACGGTGATGTTGCCGACCCGGACCGGGACCGTTTCTTTGCGTTGCGGCACGAACATGGGGGCGCGGAGGATAGCGGCCGTCATCGGGCCCGGCGACAGGCGGGGGGCGGCTGTTCGACGGCGTCCGCGCGTGCGTCCCGGCGGCCACCCCCGACGAAGGAGCCCGCATGCCCCAGCCATCGCCCGCGAACCACGGCCCCGTGCAGCTCGTCTGGCTGAAGCGCGACCTGCGCGTGCACGACCACGGACCGCTGTGCCGCGCCGCCGCCCTCGGCCCGGTGGTGGTGCTCTACGTCTTCGAGCCGCTGCTGCTGCAGGCGCCGGAATCCGACCGCTGCCAGTGGCAGTTCGTGCTCGGTTCGCTGCACGAACTGGCCGCCGAGCTCCGCCGCCGCGGCGCGTTCCTGTGCGTGCGCCACGGCGAGATGGTCGAGGTGCTGGCGCGGCTCGACGACGAACTGCGCAGCCAGGGCGGCATCGCCCACGTGCACAGCCACCAGGAGACT
>CANGSN010000058.1 GCA_947455805.1 Planctomycetota bacterium | reverse complement strand
GCCTCACCGCCCAGCTGCATGCGCGCGCGCACGAACGGCATCTCGCCGCCGAGCCGCCGCTGTGGCGCAGCCGCGGCCAACGCTGGCCCAGCCACGCCGCCGCGACCGTGCGCAACAAGGAGTTCGCGCAAGTGCTGCAGCAGCCGGGTGCCCTGGTGTCGTTCCTGGTGTTCGGCGTGCTGGTGTTCGCGCTCGCGCGGCAGAAGGTGCTGGTCGGCGCCGCGCTCGACAACCCGTCGATCCCGCCCGAAGTCGCGCAGTTCGGCGGCCTGTGCGGGCTGTGGTTCCTCGCCGTGCTGCTGGTGCTCTACGCGCACATGGGGCGGCTCGTGCTGTGGGACAGTGCGCAGTGGCCGCTCTACGTCGCCGCCCCGGTGGCGCCAGGTGCGCTGCTGCGCGGCAAGCTGGTGGCGATCGGCGCATTCCTGCTGTGGCCGCTGCTGCTGGTCGCGGCCGCCGGTGCCGTGGTGTTCGGCATCGACGGCGCCGTGCTGCTGACGTTCCTCGGCACCGGCCTCGGCGGCACGCTGGCGGCGCTCGGCGTGCTCGCGGTGGTCGGCACGCTGCCGCTGCTGATGCGACCCGACGACAGCGGCCAGGTCGTGCAGGGCGGCCGCAGCTTCCTCGCCGCGCTGGTGCTCGTCGTCGCGTTCCAGCTGACGATGCTGCCCGGCGCGCTCGCGTGGTCGCTGGTCGTGGTGCCGAACAGCGAACACCGCAACGGCCCGCCGTGGCCGTGGGCGCCGTGGCTCGTCGCCGCGGCGATCGGCTACGGCGCCGTCGTCGCCGGCCTCGGCGGCTGGATCGGCGCCCGCAACTTCCGCCGCCTGCTGCAACCGCGCTGACGCGCGCGAGCCTCGACGGCCAGCCGTCGCTAGATTCCGCCCCCGAACCACCATGGCCTCCAGCCTGTTCGCCCTGCTCGACGACATCGCCGCCCTGCTCGACGACATCGCGGTGCTGACCAAGGTCGCCGCCAAGAAGACCGCCGGCGTGCTGGGCGACGACCTGGCACTCAACGCCAAGCAGGTCACCGGCGTCGACAGCAACCGCGAGCTGCCGGTCGTGTGGGCGGTGGCGAAGGGCTCGCTGGTCAACAAGGCGATCCTGGTGCCGGCGGCGCTGGCGATCAGCGCGGTCGCGCCCTGGGCGGTGACCGCGCTGCTGGTGCTGGGTGGCGCCTTCCTGTGCTTCGAAGGCGTCGAGAAGCTCGCGCACGCGCTGCTGCACTGGAAGACTGCGACCGACGAAACCGAGCGCCTGCGCGCCGCGGCGGCCGATCCGACGGTCGACCTCGTGGCGCTCGAGCGCGACAAGATCCGCGGGGCGATCCGCACCGACTTCGTGCTGTCGGCAGAGATCATCGTCATCACGCTCGGCTCCGTCGCGACGCAACCGTTCGGCAAGCAGGTCGGCGTGCTGGTCGCGATCAGCCTGCTGATGACGGTCGGCGTCTACGGCCTCGTCGCCGGCATCGTGAAGATCGACGACGCCGGGCTGGCGCTCACGCGCCGCCCCGGGGCCGCGGCGCGCCGGTTCGGTCGGCTGCTGCTGGCCACCGCACCGTGGTTGATGCGCGCGCTGTCCGTCGCCGGAACGGCGGCGATGTTCCTCGTCGGCGGCGGCATCGTGACGCACGCAGCACCGTGGCTGCACCACGGCAAGGAAGCGATCGAAGCGCAAGCGCCCGGCTTCTTCGGCGCCGTGCTGGGCATGCTGTTCGATGCCGCGATCGGCGTCGCGATCGGCCTGCTCGCGTTGCTGCTCGTGCAGGCCGTGCGCCGCCTCGGCGCGCGCCGGAGCCCCGCGGGCTCCTGACGCGCGGCGTCGGACGCTACTGCGCGCCGACGACCAGCAACAAGCCGTTCGACACGATGAAGCCGGCCGGCGTCAGCGGCGGGCTGACCGACAGCGACTGCGCCCCGATGGCGAAGCCGAGCAGCGTGGACGCGTTCGGCACGACCAGCGGCACCTGTGCTGTGCCGACCGGGTTGCTCCAGACGCCGTTCACGCCGTCGACGACGTAGGCGAAGCAGCCCGCCATGCCGAGGAACGTCAGGTCGATCGGCGCCGGCGCCGGCTGCGCCGTCAGGATCGTCACACCGACCGGCGTGCCGGCCGGAATGCCCGACGTGGTCACCTGCGCCGTGGTGCCGAGCACCGGGCGACCCGACGCCAGCGCCATGCCGAAGCAGCCCGGGCCCATCGACGACACCGTCGCCGAGAGCGCGCCGTTCGGCACCTCGCTCGCGACCGACACCGTGAGCGCGCCAGGACCGACGCGCGCCTGGTCGAGCACCACCGTGCCCGCGGTCGGGGCGACCGTCGTGTCGAACCAGAAGTTGTAGATGCTGTTCCAGTCGAGCGAGTTGGTGCCCGTCGCCAGGAACGCCAGCTCGTTGCCGCTGCGCGACCACGACCAGTCGGTCAGCGAATTGTTGTCGTTGTCGCGGAAGCCGACGCCGGTCAGCAGCGCACTCGCCGGCAGCGGGATGCGCAGCGACGCGCCGCCGCGGGCGTTGTCGATGTTGTGGACCGCGTACTCGTAGTGGTAGACGCCGTCGACCGGGCCGGTGACCTTGACGGCGACGAGGAAGCGACCGTCGTCGAGGCCGTTGCCGCCCAGGTTGCGCGTCGAGCCGCTCCAGCGGTTGAGCACCGAGCCCTGCACCGGGCCACCGGTGTTGCTGGTGGTCCACGCAGTGCCGTTCCAGGTGAACGTCAGCTGCTCCGACATCAGGTTGTTGCCGCGGTTGGCGACCGGCTCACCTTCGCAGACCAGCTGCACCTGGCCGTAGAACGGGCCACCCGCGACGAGATCGCTCTCCGCGACGACGACGCGGTTCTTCACCTGGTCGAACGCGTTGGTCTGCGTGCTGGTCAGCGACTGCACGCCGTCGTTCGCGGCCGCACCGGCGACGATGGGATCGCCGCGGTCGAAGTAGCTGCCGACCGGGTTCCAGCTGCCGGTCCACGGGTCGATCTCGTTCGGCGGCCCGAGGTTGAACCGGTTGCCGTTGAATCCCGTGCTGTACGCGTCGTAGCAGCCGATGCGGAACGTGCTGCCCGGGCCCGACTGGCAGGTGCCGCACTGGCTCGAGCCGAGGTTGTAGGTGACGCGCGAGTGCTTGACGAAGCTGCCCGGCGTCGACACCTGGACGATGCGACCGTTGCTCTCGCGCGCCAGCAGGAACGCGATCTTGAAGTGGATGTCGGTCATCGGACCGGCCGTCGTCGGCGACGTCTGCCACGGCACGTGCACGGTGCCGGCGTTGCAGAACGCGTGGCCGAAGCCGATGCCGACTTCTCCGTTGGGATACGTGGGCCCGCGGCGACCGTAGATCGTCGACGCGCTGACGTCGTAGAGGTTGACGTCGGTGCCGGGCACCGCGTTGGACTGGGCGACCGCGAGGGAGGCGGCGCCGAACAGGACGAGCAGAGGAGAGGTGATCCGCATGCCTGCCAATAGGGCACGGCGCGAGCAATGGGTCAAGAGGCCCACGTGCATCGGCGCCGGTTCACCCGCGGTCGGCGACCACCTGCGGCGACCAGGCGACGACCTCGATCGGCGCCGCCGCCAGCGTCGACGCCGGCGCCCCCGCCAGCGGCACGCCGACGATGCGCGCCATGTCGCAGACGTCGAGCTGCACCACAGCCGGCGCGAGCCGCCACGGCGGGTGCGCGATCTCGCCGACGACGAGCCGGCCGCGCCGCCGCGCGAACAGGCAGTAGCGCTCGCACAACCATTGCTCGAGCGTGCCGGCCCCAGCCGGCGCAAACGGGCCCGCTGGCCGCCAGCGGCCGACGAACGTGGCCGACGGGCCGCGGCGATCGGTGCGTTCGCTGCGGTAGCGGACCTCGTCGCCATCGCGTTCGCAGTGCATGCGCGCAGTCAGGTACGGCAACCCGAAGCCGAGCCGCGCGCCTTCGACGCCGAGCCGGCTCGCCGCATCGAGGCTCCAGAACCAGACGCCGCGGCGTTCGCCGACGCGCACGTAGGTGCGCAGGTTCAGCTCGGGGAACGTGTGCGCCGTCGGCATGCGCGGCAACCAGCGGAAGCGCGTGTCGACCATGCGGAACGGCACCACGCCGAGCCAAGCCGAGCCGTCGAAGGTCTCCAGTTCGACGCCCGGCGGCAGGTGCGCCTGCAGCGCCGGTGCCGGCACGCGCCAGTGCAAGAACAACAGGTCGTGCCAGCCCATCGTCAACGACCACGGCCGCGCCGGTGTCGGCCAAGGGCGATGCGAGGTGTCGAGCAGGGCAGGATGGGTCATGCGGCAACCAGGACGCGCGGAGTCGCTAGGCTACGGGCACCATGGCCCGCGTCGCCCGGTGGTTCGCCCTGCTCGCCCTCACGGTTTCGGTGGCCGCCCAGGACGACCTGCGCGACCGCATCGTGCGCATCGACGGCGGCGAGCTGCGCGGCCGCATCGCCGAGCCGTTCGCCACCGACGAGCTGCTGCTGATGCAGGGCGGCAAGCGCGTGCGGGTGCCGCGCACGGCGGTCGCCAGCATCGACAGCGTCGCCCTGCGTGTGCGCGCGTTCCTCGACAAGCGCATCGCGCTGCAGGACTCCGCCAAGGGCCAGGAGTATCTGATCGACGAAGCGGTGAAGCACGAACTGCCCGGCCTCGCCCGCCTGCAGGCGCTGTGGGTCGTGCTGCACGACGACGACTGCGAGAAGGCCCACACGTTCCTCGGCCACGAGAAGCACAAGCGCGGCTGGCTGTGGCCGCACGAAGGCAAACGGCTGCTGCGCCAGGCGCTCGAGGACGGGCTGCACGACAAGCCGATGCAGCTGGTCGGCGAGCGCTTCACGCTGCGCTGCGATGCCGACCTGCGCGCCGGGGTCGCCGCACTGTTCGACCTCGAACGGCTCGCCGTCGCCTTCCGCGACCGCTTCGGCGAAGAACTCGGCCTGCGCGAGGTGCTGCAGCCGATCGCCGTCGTCGTGTGGCGGCGGCCCGACGAGTTCCCGAAGTGGGGCTTCCGGCCGGTGCCGTACTACGTGCCGGCCCCGCACGGCGACGTCGCCCGCACGTTCTACGCGGGCCCGAACCCGACGCGCCCCGAGCGCCTGTTCTTCGTCGGCACGCACGCACTGCTCTACCACACGCTGATCGGCGAGGTCGCGCGCCAGGACGAACGCGACCGAGTCTGCGGCTGGCTCGAGATCGGCCTGTCGATGCTGATGGAGCACACGATGCGCGGCCCGGCCGGCTACGCGGCGCCGGGCGACTTCTCCGGCAAGGACCTGCAGGCGCTGCAGGCGCTCGGCCGCGGCTACAAGCTGACGCACCTGCTGCACCTACCCGTCTACGGCAGCTTCTACCTGACCGACGACACCGACACGGTGACCAACTGGGCCGCGGCGACGATGTTCGTCGCCTGGCTCGCCGACGAAGGCAACCCGCTGAAGACGCGCGAACCGTTCCTCCGCTTCGTGCGCGCGTCCTTGGCCGAGCGCAAGGGCGACAGCAGCACCGCGTTCGACAAGATCATGGGCAAGCGCGTCGAGGAGCTGGACGAGCCGTGGCGGGCCTGGCTCGGCAAGGTGGCGGGCTACTAAAGGGTCGCGAGGGTGTTGGCATCGCCCGCCCGGTAGGAGCCGACGACCGCAGCGGTCGCGGCTCAACGGCGATGACGGTGGCCGCGTTTCCATCCCTCGGGGAGCGCAGTCAGCGCGAATGGCACTACGGAGCGAAGGGGCAGCGCGCGGCATTTCCTGCATCCGAACGGTGCGTCGCGGGATCATCCGGGCACACGCCCGATGACCGCATCGCCCGAGCCGCCGCCGAACGAACTCCAGCTGCTGCAGCAGGGCCGCGCCCTGTTCGCGATCGCCCGCGCCGTGCTGCGCGACGTCGACGGCGCAGAAGACGCCGTTCAGGACGCGCTGATGACCGCACTCCGCCGAACGGGAGGCCAGCACGACGGTTGGCTGACCCGCATCGTGCAGAACTTCGCGCGCCGTCGGCTGCGCGATCTCGTGCGCCGGCGACAGCGGCATGCGGGACTGCCCACGCCTGAGCCGGCGCCTGCGACCGACGCCGTGGCAGCCCAGATCGAAACCCACCGCCTGGTGGCCGTCGCGATGCAGCAGGTCGGCGAACCGTACCGGAGCACGCTGGTGCTGAGGTTCTGGCACGACCTACCGCCGCGCGCGATCGCACGCCGGCTCGGCATCCCGGTGGCCACGGTCAAGTCCCGCCTGCAGCGTGGGCTCGGCGAACTGCGCCAACGCCTCGATGCGACGAGCGGCGATCGCCGACAGTGGATCGTGGCGCTGGCGCCGTTCGCAGTGCCCGCGGTCGGCGCCACCGCAGTGGCCGGCACCAATCTGACGTTCGCCGCCCTGCTGCCCTTGGCCCTCACGACAATGAAGACCCTGTTGCTGCTGTTCGGGATCGGCATCGGCCTGCTGTTGTGGCCTTGGCTCACGGCGCGACCGGGTGCCCCAGTCAGGCCGGACGAACCGGCGACCACACGCATCGTTGCGACGTCGCCAAGCGACGAGCAGCAGCAACGGGACCAAGCGCACACGAACGCCGGATCTGCCGCGCCGCTGCCGCGAGAGTCGGCGGATGCGCCACCGCGCTGCACGGTTGTCGGACGGATCCTCGGCGACGATGGCTTGCCGATCGCGAACGCGCAGCTGCGCCTCGCGCACCGCGAGCCCAGATCGCTGATCGCGGAGGTCACCGCGCCGACGGCCGACGACGGCACGTTCGCCGTTGACGCACCGCGGCACCAGGACCGGCTGCCGTTCTCGTTCGCACTGGCAGCTGCGCCTGGGTGGGCAGTGCGCGAGGTTCAGCTCTACCACGGCGATGCCTCTACTGTTCGCGACGGCCGAGTCGATCTCGGCACCTTGACGCTGGAACGCGGTGTCGCCGTCGCTGGCCGCATCGTGGAGGCGGATGGGGCGCCACTGCGACAGCGCGCGCGCTTGCTCGTCGTCGATCCTGCACGGCAAGGCAGCTGGAGCCTGATGGACGGTGGACGCACGGTCGGTCATGCCGAATCGGGCGGTGAGTTCGCGCTGGCCGAACGCCTCGCCGCGGGCCGCACGGGCAAGCTCGTCCTGGTGGCGGTCGGCGCGTCGGGACTTGGTTGGCTCGACCTCGAGTTCGCCGCCGGACAGACGACGCTGCCGCGGCAGACGCTGTCGCTACTGGCGGGCGATGCCGTTCGCTTGCGCATCGTCGGCGAGGACGGGCAGCCGATCGCGGGCGCAACCGTGCAGACGACGCCGCACTTCCTGCCGATCGGCCTCGCCCCGATGTGGCGCGACTCCCATCAAGCCTACGTCGCTCGGACTCCGGAGAACCTCGCCCTGCTGCATCGCGTGAGCGACACCGACGGCACCGTGCGCTTCGCTGCCCTGCCGCGCATCGACGACGCGCGCATCCGCGAGGCCAACCGCGAGCATCGGCCCTCGGGCATGCTGGTCACGGTGGAGCGGGAGGGCTTCGTGACGAACAGTCTCGACGTCCTGCCGGGCCATGACGGCGAAGTCGTGGTGACGCTGCTGCGGCCTCGCACCTTCGACCTGCGGGCCACGGTGCTGACGCGCGCCGGGCGCCCGCTGCGCGGCATCTCGATCCGCGGCGTCAGCTTCGACGCCCGCCGTGACAGCACGACCGACGACGACGGCCGTTGCTTGATCGAAGCGGTGCCCACGGGGGAGGCCTGGCTCGAACTCAGGGGGGAAACAGTTCCTCGCCAGGTGCTGGCCGTCAACCACGATGGCGAAGGCGTCGTCGAGCGAACCTTCGTCGTCGACGAGCGGTCGGCCGTGACGGGACGCGTCGTCGACGACCTCGGCGCCCCGGTCGCTGCCGTCGAGGTGCTGCTGGGCGTGCAGAGTGGCACGTATTACCCCAGCCAACCGGAGCGGACCGCGGCGGACGGCGCGTTCTCCTTCCCCGACGCCACGACCGAGCACAACCAACTGCGCATCACGCCGCCGAAGCCCTGGACCAGGTGGCGCTTGCCGACGGATCTCACGCTCCGCCAACGCGAGGGCGTCGTCATAGTGCTGGCCCGCGTCCGGAGCCCATTGCTCGACCTGCGCCTCGAACTCGTCGACGGCAGCAGCCAGAGCCCGGTGTCGCCGACCGAGGTCGAGTTGATGCCGAAGAGTGGTGAGTGGTCGGTCTTGTCCGTCGAGCCGACCCTGGCCCACGGTTCAGCCTCGTTCGCGGCGATCCCTTCCGGTCGTTACCGGGCTCTCGTGCGCGCCGAAGGCGGACGATGCTGCGTGCACGACTTCGAGGTGCCCGTGTCCGGCACGCAGCACAACGAGCGCGTCACGCTGTGGCCGACCGGCAGCGTGGTCTGCACGGTCGACACTTCGGCGCTGCCAGCCGAGGCCCTGGCTCGCATGCAGGGGCAAGGCATCCTGCTCCACCTCGAAGGCGAAGGCGAACGGGCCCAGATGAACGCGCTGGATGCAAACGGCCGGCCGAGACAACTGACCGAGAACACCGGCGTGGTCATCGTCGGAGGCGCGATGACGTTCCGCCTCGACGGGGTCACGGCGCTCACGCCGCGACGACTGGTCGTCCTGCACGAGACGCTGTTCGGCGAAGCCTGGTTCACGGCATCGCCCGGCACCGAGACCGAAGTCACGCTGCGTCTCGTGCCCTTCGGCACCCTGACCGTGGAGGTGCCAGCGAGTTGGCCCGCCGGCTGGTTCGAGCTGGATCTAGCCGACGGCGACACGTGGCACACGGCGCTCGAGGAGAAGTTCGCGGCGCCGGGTCCCGACGCCGCGCGCCAGTTCCCAGTGCGCGCGGCGACCGGCGAACGCCGTTGGCGGATGCGCTTCTGGCCGGCGACGGGTGGCGAATCACGCTCGGCCGACGGCACGATCACGATCCGATCCGGAGAAGCAGCCACCGTGCGCCCCCAGTGAGGCACTGCGTCGCGCCGACACTCGAGAGCGAGCGAGCCACCGCCCGCGCCCGCCGCCGGACTCAACGCGCGGCGGCAGCGACCTTCTGCAGCGCGTCGCCGTCGAGCCGGCACACACGCCAGTCGGGCAGCACGCGCGCCCCCTGCTTCTCGTAGAAGCCGATCGCGGGCGCGTTCCAATCCAGCACCTGCCAGTCGAGGCGCGGGCAATCGCGTGCGACGGCGACCGCGGCGAGTTCGCGCAGCAGGGCGAGGCCGAGGCCGCGATCGCGGAACTCCGGCAGCACGAACAGGTCCTCGAGGTGCAAGCACGGACGCGTGCGGAACGTCGAGTAGGTCTGGAACCACAGGGCGAAACCCGCAGGCACGCCAGAGGCTTCGGCGATCAGCGCACCACAGGCGGGGTGCTGGCCGAACAAGTGGTCGCGGAGGCGCGCCTCGTCGAGGTCGAGCTGGTGCTCGAGCTGCTCGTAGCGCGCGAGTTCGCGGATGAAGCGCGCGATCGTCGGCACGTCGGCCGGCGTCGCTGCGCGCACCGGACCGACGCTCACGCGCGGTAGGTGATGCGGCCGCGGGTCAGGTCGTAGGGGGACAGTTCGACGGTGACGCGGTCTCCCGGGATGATGCGGATGTAGTTCTTGCGCATCTTGCCGGAGATGTGGGCCAGGACCGTGTGTCCGCCTTCGACTTGGATGCGGAACTTCGTGTTGGCGAGGGTCTCGACGACCGTGCCATCCAGGACAATCGCTTCTTCTTTGGGCACAACGACTCCACGTGGCGCAGTCGACAAGGACGTCATGTGCCGGAGCCACAGCCGGCGCACGCTTGGATCGGCCCCCGACACCGGGAACTCGAGGGCGAGGATCTTAGGAGGCACGAGGCGATTTCGGCAAGCGGGCCCGAGTCGGCAGGAACGGTGGGCGGCGGATCACAGGTCCAGGCCCAGCCGGCGGCGGTGGCGCGCGAGGTCCTTCGCCACGTGGCGAACGCGCGCGGCGAAGCATCGGCTGCCAGCCCACGCACTTCGGGGCCCGGAGCGACTGCCTGCCGATGCGGCAAGCATCGCTGCGGCCAGCTCTCGCCGTGGCATCCGACGGCCGCCGCCGCCACGATGCCGAGCCGCGATGCAGAAGAGCCCCCGCCGCAGCTCCGTCCCGGCCGCGACGCCCGATCGCTTCGGCCCGGAGTACTACCGCCGCTTCTACGACGACCCGGCGACGCGCGTCGCCGACGCCGAGGGCGTGTCCGTGCTGGCGGGCTTCGTCGCCGCCTACCTGCGCTACCTCGACCTCGACGTGCGCACGATCCTCGACGTCGGCTGCGGCCACGGCCACTGGCGCACCGCGGCGAACTCGTCGTGGCCGCGCGCGAAGTACCACGGCGTCGAGTTCAGCACCCACCTGTGCGAACGCTTCGGCTGGACGCAGGGCTCGGTGGTCGACTTCGACCCGCAAGCCGCGTTCGGGCGGCAACGCTTCGACCTGGTCGTCTGCCAGGGCGTGCTGCAGTATCTCGACGACCGCGCCGCCGCCCGCGCGCTGCAGAACCTCGCACGCTGGTGCGACGGCGCGCTCTACCTCGAGGCGCTCACGGCGCGCGACTGGCGCGAGAACTGCGACCAGAAGCGCACCGACGGCGACGTGCACCTGCGCACCGGCGCCTGGTACCGCCAGCGGCTGCAGAAGCACTTCCGCACCGCCGGCGGCGGCGTGTTCGTCGCCAAGCGTGCGCCGGTGGCGTTCTTCGAACTGGAGGCGCCATGAGCGGCATGGACTTCTTCGGCCAGCAGGACCGCGCGCGGAAGAAGAGCGGGCAGCTGGTGGTGCTGTTCGCGCTCGCGGTGCTGGCGATCGTGGTCTCGATCTACGCTGCGGTCCAGGCCATCCTGGTCGGCGCCGGCGAAGCGCGCGGCTGGTTCGAGCCGGGGCTGTTCTTCGGCGTCGCCGGCGGCGTGCTGGTGGTCGTCGGCGGCGCCACGCTGTGGAAGACGGCGATGCTGCGCAGCGGCGGCGCGCGCGTGGCGACGATGCTCGGCGGCCGCGAAGTGCCGCTGCGGCCCGACGACCCGCAGGAGCAGGTGCTGCGCAACGTCGTCGAGGAGATGGCGATCGCCGCCGGCATGCCGGTGCCGCAGGTGTTCGTGCTCGACGACGAGGACGGCATCAACGCGTTCGCCGCCGGCTGGAGCCCAGCCGACGCCGCGGTGGCGGTGACGCGCGGCTGCCTCGAGCAGCTCGACCGCGACGAACTGCAGGGCGTCATCGCGCACGAGTTCAGCCACGTGTTCCACGGCGACATGCGGTTGAACATCCGGCTGCTGGGCGTGCTGTTCGGCATCGTCTGCATCGCCACCATCGGCCGCGTGCTCGCGCGCAGCGCCAGCTACGGCCGGGCGCGCAGCAACAAGAAGAACGACGCCGCGGCGCTCGCCCTGTTCGGCGTCGTGCTGATGCTGATCGGCTACCTCGGCGTGTTCTTCGCGCGCCTGATCCAGGCCGCGGTGTCGCGCCAGCGCGAGTTCCTCGCCGACGCGGCGGCGGTGCAGTACACGCGCAATCCGCGCGGCATCGGCATGGCGCTGGCGAAGATCGGCGGCTTCGGCGGCCGGCTGGCGAACCCGCACGCCGACGAAGCGAGCCACTTCCTGTTCGCCGACGGCATGGTGCGCATGTTCG
>CANGSN010000057.1 GCA_947455805.1 Planctomycetota bacterium | reverse complement strand
TCGACGACGAACGCACTGCCGAAGACGTTCCTGCCCTTGGCGTCCATCCCCATCAGCCAGTGCGTCGGCCGGCCAAAGCGCGTCTGGTCGTAGCAGTGCAGCGCCGCCAGCTGCTCGGCGCCGGGCCCTTCGGCGGCGACCACTTCGTAGCTGCCGGCGAGCACGCTCGCGGGTGGGCGCGTGGTCCGGTCCACGACCTGCTGGGCCTCGCCGAGCAGCAGCCAGCCGACCAGCGCGTACTTGACGATGCGGCTGCCCACGAACCACGGCCGCCACGACCACGCCGCGCGCATCGCCGGTGCAGCAACGACGGCCTCGTGCCGCCAGAACACCGCCAGCAGCCGCGGCGCGTCGGCAGCGGCCACGAATGCACCCATCAGCAGCAGGTGGGCCGCGTACAGCTTGACCGGGATGTCGTAGCAGAGGTTCAGCAGCAGCACGTTCGTCATCGCACCGACGGCGACGAGGCCGCCGAGCGTCGACGTGCGGCGCCACAGCAGCAGCAACGCCGCGAGGCACTCGACGACTCCGGTGCAGGCGGTGTAGGTGGGCGACGCGCCCATGAAGCGCCACACCACGCCCATCGGCGAACACTCGCCCCACGGCGTCTCCAGGCTGCGCACGTCGATCGCCGGGAACTGCCCTTCGCCGAACTTGGCGGTGCCGTAGCTCAGCATCGCCGCCGCCAGCACGTAGCGCAGCCACGTGTGCAGACCGCGGCCGAGCCACGGACCGTTGCCGCGCAGAGCGAACGCCGACCACGCGGTGCTCGCCAGCAGCGCCAGCAGCCCCATCAGCACGAACGCCACCCAGTCGCGCGTCGTGTCGCCGCTGCCGGTCGGGAACGGCGCCAGGTTTTCGCGCAGGCCGAGCACGTGCGTGCCGAACCACGCGATCGCGGCACTGCGGCCCTGGTCCCAGGCCGCGCCGAGCGCCTCGGTGCCCCGGATCACGCCGATCGGGCCCGGCAGCGTGTAGAGCGCGAAGTAGACGACGAGGAAGCGCAGCGCCGCGGCGCGCAACTGGCACGAGGCCGAAGGAGCGACTGCGGCCGAGGCGACCGGAGCGAGGGCGGGCATGCGGGCGAACATGCTACCGCAGGCGGCGCGGCCTTCGCGCCCGACCGCCGACAGGTCGCAGCGACGCCGCGAACTCGCCGTTCGGATCGACTGCACGGCTCCGTACACTGCCGCGATGCGACCGATAGCCATCTCCACGCTGTTGCTGGCCGCCGTCGCGGCCACCACCGCTGCCACCGTCGCCCAGGACTCCATGACCGCCACGGCGCTGCCCAAGGACAACCCGTTCGCCGCCCCGAGCTCGCTGCCGTACGCCACGCCGGCGTTCGACCAGGTGCGCGATGCGCACTACCTGCCGGCCTTGACCGAAGGCATGCGGCTGCATCGCGAGGAAGTGCGCGCGATCGCGACGCAGCAGGCGGCGCCGACGTTCGAGAACACGATCGAGGCGCTGGAGAAGGCGGGCGCCCTGCTGACGCGCGTCAGCAAGGTGTTCTTCAACCTGACCGAGTCGACGACCAATCCGACCATCCAGAGCATCCAGGCCGACGTGGCGCCGAAGCTCGCCGCGCACGCCGACGCGATCTGGCTGGACGCGCAGTTGTTCGCGCGCGTCGAGGCGGTGCACGCGGCGCGCGACCAGCTCGGCGACGCCGAGCAGAAGCGCCTGGTCGAGCGCTACCAGACGTCGTTCGTGCGCAACGGCGCGCGCCTCGCGCCGGCGGCCCAGGAACGGCTGCGCACGATCAACGGCCAGCTGTCGACGCTGACGACGAAGTTCCAGGAGCACCTGCTCGCCGACACCAAGGCCCTGGCGGTCGTGCTCGACGACGAGAAGCAGCTCGCCGGCCTCGATCCGAGCGCGATCTCGGCCGCCGCCGACGCGGCGAAGACCGCCGACAAGCCGGGCAAGTTCCTGCTGACGCTGCAGCTGCCGACCTCGCAGGGCGTGCTGTCGTCGCTGCAGGACCGCGCCACGCGGCAGCAGGTGTTCGAGGCGTCGAATGCGCGCTGCGCCCGCGGCAACGAGCACGACACCAAGGCCCTGGTGCTGCAGATCGCGGCGCTGCGCGCCGAGCGCGCGCAGCTGCTCGGCTTCGCGACGCACGCCGACTACGTGCTCGCCGACCAGATGGCCGGCAGCGCCGCCGCGGTCGAACGGATGCTCGCCAGCATGGCGAAGCAGATCGTCGCCAAGGCCGACAAGGAGGCTGCCGAGCTGCAGGCTTGGCTCGACAAGCACCAGCCCGGCCAGAAGCTCGCGCCGTGGGACTGGGCGTGGGTCGCCGAGCAGGTGCGCAAGGAGCGCTACGCGTTCGACGAAGGCGTGGTGAAGCAGTACTTCGAGCTCGAGTCGGTGCTGCAGAACGGCATGTTCTTCATGGCGAAGCAGCTCTACGGCATCGAACTGCACGAGCGGAAGGACCTGCCGGTCTACCACCCGGACGTGCGCGTCTACGAGGTGTTCGACAAGGACCGCCGCGCCATCGGGCTGTTCTACACCGACTACTACGCGCGCCCGAGCAAGCGCGGCGGCGCCTGGATGAACGACTTCGCCGACCAGAGCCGCATGACCGGGCAGAAGCCGGTGGTCGTCAACGTGATGAACATCCAGAAGCCCGGCGCCGGCCAGCCGACGCTGCTGAGCTTCGACGAGGTCACCACGCTGTTCCACGAGTTCGGCCACGGCGTGCACGGCCTGTTCAGCCAGGTGCAGTATCCGATGCTGTCGGGCACCTCGGTGCCGCGCGACTTCGTCGAGTTCCCGTCGCAGTTCCACGAGGACTTCGCGTTCGACCCGGCGGTGCTGGCGCGCTGCGCCAGGCACTGGCAGACCGGCGAGGTGCTGCCGAAGGAACTGGTCGACAAGGTGCGCGCCGCGCGCACGTTCGGCCAGGGCTTCGGATCGCTCGAGTACGTCGCCGCGGCGATCCTCGACATGGCGTGGCACTCGCTGCCGGCCGGCAAGGTCGTCGACGACGTCGCCGCGTTCGAACGCGACGCGCTGCAGAAGGGCGCCGTGCTGTCGCCGCTGGTGCCGCCGCGCTACCGCAGCACCTACTTCGCGCACATCTGGCCGGGTGGCTACTCGGCTGGCTACTACGCCTACATGTGGAGCGAGGCGCTGGCGGCCGACGCGTTCGCCGCCGTCGTCGAGAACGGCGGCATGAACGAGCAGAACGGCATGCGCTTCCGCGACCTGGTGCTGAGCCGCGGCATGACGCGCGAGCCGATGTCGATGTTCACCGCGTTCCGCGGGCGCGAGCTCGACACCAAGGCGCTGCTGAAGCGCCGCGGTCTGCTGTAGGCGCCGGGCGGCGGCTCACCGCCGACCCGTCGCCGCGACCGCATCACCGCCGGAACGTCACGGCAGGATGACCTGCACGCCGTTGGTCGTGCGCAGCGTGTTCAGATCGCCGTTCTCGAGGATCGCCGCCTGTGCCACCAGCGACAGGCCGGTGAGACCCGGCGCGATCGGCACCGGCAGGCTGCCCGTGCCCGAGCCGTCCGGGCCGGGCGCGGTGACGAACAGGCCGGTCAACACCGCCAGCGGAGCGGCGTAGAGGTCGCAGCCGCCGGGGAACGGCAGCGGCACCTGCACGGGGGTGTCGCCGAACACGTAGAGGCCGAGCGACAACGGCGCCGCCTGCGTCACGCGGTAGTCGATGAGGCCGTTCGGCCACGCGCTGCCGACCGCCCGCAGCTGCGGGGCGAAGCCGCCCTGGCCCGGGCAGCCGACGCCGATCTCGTTGAACACCGAGACGCGGAAGATGTGCACCTGGCGGTTCAGCAGGTCGCTGATCGCCATCGTGCCGCTCGCCTCGTCGTACGAGAAGTCGTAGGCGGCGTTGCCGGTCGCCGGCGCGAACGTGCCCCAGTCGACGACCATCGGCAGGTTGTCGCTGGCGCGCACGCAGCGCACGACGTCGAAGAAGTTCTGGCCGGCGTTCTGCACCGCGCGGTCGTTCCAGAACACGACCTTGCCGATCGGCTGCCGCACGAACGCGAGGTTCTGCGAGAGGATCGTCAGGGCCGAGGTCGCCTGCACGGCCACCTGGTTGTTGGCGACCGCGTTGTCGCCGACGCGCAGCGCCGACAACACCTTGTTGCCCATGCGCAGCCAGATGTCGCCGGTCTCCGAGTCGAACGCCATGTCGCGCCACGTGGTGCCGTTGTCGGGTGCTGGCGCCAGGATGATCATGCCGTTGGTGCCGTCGTAGACGTTCGCACCGCTGACGGTGTCCTGCAGGGCGCGACGGCCCGAGCCGAACGTCGTCCAACCCACGCCGCTGGCGGCCGGCGCGCCGAAGAAGCCCGGATCGAACGCGACGCCGCTGCTGCCGCGCGTCGAGCGCGTCCACAGCGGGGCGCCGTTCAGATCCCACGCGGTGATGCCGTTCGGCGACACAGCGCCGTCGTCCCACGACGCGGCGAGCACGTTGCCGCGCACGGCGAGGCCGGTGTAGCCGCGCGAGTTCGGCGTCGACAGCACGCCGAACGCGGTGCCGAAGACCGGCGTCGTCAGCGGCGTGCTGACCTTGACGATCGCCGTGTTGGCGACCAGACCCGAGGCGTTGAGCCCACCGACGAACAGGTCGGTGCCGTTCCACGCGACCGCGGTCGGGTTGTTGCCGATGTACGAAGGACTGCCGGCGGTGGTGGCGGGCGAGACGTCGATCGTGCCGAGAAGGGTCATCGAGACTTGCGCACTGGCCGCGACGGCGGTGCACAGGACGACGAGGGTGCTGCGAAGGAACATGGAGTTGGTTGGCTAGGCGTTGGCGCAGCCGAGACGGCGCGCGAGGGCGCAGATGATAGCGAAGCGGGCGGCGCGTGGGGCGCCACCTGTCGATCTCAACTTGCGACGCGCGGGGCTGCCTTCCGCCCGCGCGCAAGCGCGAAGCCGGTGGCCCAGATCGCGGCACCGATGGCGAGCACGCTGCCGAGCAGCAGGGCCACGCGCGGCAGCCAGCGCTGGGTGGCAGACTCGAGCGTCCCGGGGAAGTAGTCGCCGTTGACGATGACCACGACGCCGGTCTCGACCCAGAGCTTGATGTCGGCCATGACAGCGATCGGCCAGGACGACGCCGTCCATGGCGGGATCCACGCCATCAACCCGGCCCCGAGCAGCACCAGGGCGACATAGATCGTCCGCTGGCCCGACGCCAGGAACCGGATCGACGCCAGCACGAAGGGCAACACGATCAGGTTGGCGTGTCGGGCCCAGTCGAACGCGATGCAGAAGATCACGGCGATCCCGAGCAGCACCCAACCCAGATGGAAGCGTTCGCGACGACCATCGCGGACGTGGAAGTGCCAGGCGACGACAGCCAGCACGGGCCCGAACGCGACGACCCAGTGGGAGATGGCGAGCGAGATCACGACGAACGTGCCGCCGGGGAACAGCGGGTGATCCTTGAAGTACTCGTAGCTGTAGGCCTGCGCCGGCGCGTTCGCCTTCACCCACATGTAGAAGGCCGCGTAGACGGCCAACGCAGCGCCGGCACCGACCACGTCGACTCGCCAGTTGCCGTCGATCCGCCGGCGCACGAACCAGGCCCAGGGCAGCAGGAACGCCGCCAGCTCGTGGTTCATCAGGTTGCAGAAGTACAACGCCCAGAACACCGCGGGCCGCCGTTCGGCCAACCACATCGTGAAGAACAGCGAGTAGCACAGCGGATCGACGAAGCCGACCCAGTGCTGCTTGTACATCTGGATCGCGGCCGTCACGCTCACCGCCAATGCGATCAGGGCCGCATCGACGAACTGCGCGCCACGGCGCCGGGCGAAGAAGCACACGGTGGCCAGCAGCAGCACCGCGAGGCCGCGCACGAACGGCACGAACAGGTCGCCGCCCATGCCGAGCACGTGCGCCAGGAGCGGGCCGAGGATGCGCTGCGGGAACTGCCCGAGGAGGTCGAACGGCGCCGTCGACATCTTCTGCCACTCGGCGCCGAACGTCACCGCCTCGGCAGCTGGCGCCAGGATCAGGCACGAGAGGCCGTAGCAGACCGCACCGACGACGACGGCGAACAGCAGGTCCGGAATCCACGGTGCGGACTCCGAACGCGTCGACGACGGTGACGAGGCCTCGGTCATGGGCGCGCACGCTAAGGAGCCGTCGAAGGGCGAGCAAGGCGCGCTGCCGACGCGCGGAACGTGCGCCCGTTCGCACCGGCCGTAGAGTGCGCGCCCATGCCGCGGTCGTTGTTCTGGCTCGCCTTGCTGTGCCACGTGGTGCTGGCACTCGGCTACGCGCGCACGACGCCGAGCTTCGAAGGGCCGGACGAGAGCGACCACTACGCGTACGCCTGGCACGTCGGCAACGCGCGCAGCCTGCCGCTGGCGCCAGCACTCGTCGCGGCGCGCGGGCTGCCGCAGACCGACGGCACGCCACTCGCCCACCATCCGCCGCTGTACTACGCGCTGCTCGGTGCGGCGCTGGTCGCGAGCGGGCGCAATGACACGGTGTTCGGTCCACGCATCAACCCGGCGTTCGGTGCGCCCGAGCAAGCGTCGTGGCACCTGAAGTACCTGCACGGCTCCGGGCAGGGCGACAGCACGTTGCAGCTGCTGCGCCAGATCTCGGTGCTGCTCGGCGCGATCACGTTGTTCTGCGTCCATCGACTCGGACTCGCACTGTGCCCGACGCAGCCGCGGATCGCCGACCTCGCGGCGCTGCTGGTCGCGTGCCTGCCGATGTTCTCGTTCCTGCACGGCGTGCTGAACAACGACGTGCTGGCGACGGTACTGGCGACGGCGACGACACTGGCGCTGGTGCGCGTGCTGCAGGCGGACACCGTGCGCCTGCGCCACGGTGCGTGGCTCGGCACGCTGCTCGGACTGTCGCTGCTGACCAAGCTGACGACGCTGTTTCTGCTGCCGCTCGCCGGCGTCGTATTCGTCGTCGTGCTCATGCGGCAGCGACGGAACGGCGGCGCCGCCGCTGTCGTGCGAAGTGGCCTCTTGGCGCTCGCGATCGCCGCCGCACTCAGCGGCTGGTGGTTCGTGCGCAACGCGCAGCTCTACGGCGACCCGTTGGCGCTCGCCGTGCACGACCTGGCGTTCCAGCCGATCCCACCGGAACTGCGCTGGGCATGGTGGTCCGGCACGTTCCTGCCCGACGTCTTCGTCTCGCTGCTCGGGTGCTTCGGCTGGTTCAGCCTGCGGCCGCATCCCCTGCTGGTCGGCATCGGCATCGGTGGCACCGCCATCGCGTTGCTCGGGCTGGCGCTCGCGCTGCGAACGCACGAACGCCGCGGCGAAGCGCCCTGCGCACCGCGCGCGCCGTGGCTGCTGCTGCTGGCGCTGCTGCTCGTCTTCGCCGGCGCCGCGAAGTTCAACTGGACGGCGCCGCAACCGCAGGCGCGCTTGTTGTTCCCGGCGATCGGTCCGGCGGCGGTGCTGCTCGCCGCTGGCCTCGTGCGTGCCTCCACGGGTTTGCGCTGGCGACGCAAGCTGCTGGTCCTGCCGATCGTCACCGCGTGCCTCGTCTATTCCCACTGGTTCCGTCCCGCGTTCGCGCCGCAGCTAGCACCAGCTCCCGCCAACCACCGCGCGCTGACCGGCGGCATCGTGCCGACGCACACGAACACGCCGCCGACGATCGTCTGGCAGCAACCGCTGCCGACGTCGCCGGCGAGCACACCGCCGGTGCTGCACTGGCGCGACGACGGCGCGCCGGCCGGTACGCGCTATTCGCTGTACGCGTTCGACGGCAACGGCCGCGTCTGGCTCGCCAGCCACGAATGGGGCGGCGACGGCCTCGTGCTCAGCGGCGATCGCGCCGAGCTGCCGGCGCCGGCGTGGGGCTTGCTGCCGGTCGGCGTCGACCTGTCGTTCGTGCTGCGCCGCGTGCCAACCACTGCCGAAGAAGATCCGGCGAAGATGCCGCGCAGCGCGCCGTTGCCGTTCCGCCGGCAGTGACGGCGATCGCTACTTCGTGACGCCGACCTGGCGCAGCATCCACGCCATCTCGAACGCCTCGTCTCGCCAGCGGTCGTAGCGGCCCGAAGCCCCACCGTGGCCTGCAGCCTCCAGCTTGCAGCGAAACAGCAGCTCCTCGTCGCCTCGCTTCACCGTGCGCAGCTTGGCCACGTACTTCGCCGGCTCCCAGTACATGACCTGCGAGTCGTTGAAGCTCGTGGTCACCAGGATCGCCGGATACTGGCGCGGCGCGAGGTTGTCGTAAGGGCTGTACGACCGCATGTAGTCGAAGGCCGCCTTGTCGTTCGGGTCGCCCCACTCGAGGTATTCCCCGACGGTCAGCGGCAGGCTCGCGTCCATCATCGTGTTCATCACGTCGACGAACGGCACCGCGGAGTGCACCGCGGCGAACAGGTCGGGCCGCAGGTTGGTCACCGCCCCCATCAGCAGGCCGCCGGCGCTGCCGCCTTCGATCGCCAGCTTGTCGGCGCACGTCCACTTCGTGGCGATCAGGTGCTCGGCGCAGTCGATGAAGTCGAAGAAGGTGTTCTTCTTCTTCATCAGCATGCCGTCCTTGTGCCACTGCTGTCCCATCTCGTCGCCGCCGCGGATGTGTGCGATGGCGAACGCGACACCGCGGTCCAGCAGGCTGATGCGGTTGGCGTCGAACGTCGCCGGCATGCCGAAGCCGTAGCTGCCATAGGCGTAGAGCCACAGCGGCCGACTGCCGTCGCGCGGGTGCCCCTCCTTGCTGACGATCGAGATCGGCACCTGCACGCCATCGCGCGCCTTCGCCCACAGCCGTTCGCTGCGGTACTTCGTGGCGTCGTAGCCCTTCACCACGGTCTGCTTGCGCAGCAGTCGCTCCCCGGTCGCGAGCACGACGTCGTAGACGCACGAAGGCGTGACCATCGACTGGTAGCCGATGCGGAACGTCGTCGACGTGAACTCCGGTGTGCCGCCGCCGAACGCGGCATAGACGGGTTCGGGGAACGTCAACTCGCGCCACGCCCCGGTGGCGAAGTCGAGCACGCGGAAGCGCGTCAGCGCCGCGGCCTTCTCCGTCACCACGGCATGCGTCGCGTAGACGTCGAACGACTCCACCTGCACGTCGCCGCGGTGCGGCACGATCTCCTTGCCGCTGGCGAGTTCGGGCTTGCCGACCGGCACCTGCACGACGCGGAAGTTCACCGCGCCGAGGTCGCTGGTGACGTACCACGAGCCTTCGCGGTGGTCGACCTGGTAGCGATGTCCCTTCTGGCGCGGCAACACCGAATGCCATTCTCCGCCCGGTGCAGCGGCAGGCAGCGCCCGCCACTCCGCGGTGTCCGTGCTGCCGATGGCCAGCAGCAGCCACTGGCGGTCACGGGTGCGAGCGACCCCGATCCGGAACATCTCGTCGGCCTCGACATGGACCTTCTCGGGCGGCTTGCCGAGCGGCAGGCGCCACAGCGTGTCGCTGCGCTTCGTCACCGGATCCTCGGTGGTGAAGAACAGCGTCTTGCCGTCGGCCGCCCACTCGAACGACGTCACCCGCTCCGCCAGGTCGTTCTGCACGGCCCCCGTGCGCAGGTCCTTGACCTGCAGCACGTATTGCCGGAAGCCGGTGGTGTCGGTCGAGTAGGCGAGCCACTGGTCGTCGTCGCTGACTTCGCTGCCACCGATGTCGAAGTACGCGAGATCCTTGCCCATCGCATTGGCATCGAGCAGCACCTGCTCCGGGGCAGCCTCGTCGATCGTGCCGTCCGCCTTCGCCGGCTTGCGGCAGGCGATCGCATACTGCAGCCCCTCGACGGTGCGGTTGTAGTAGCAGTAGCCGCGCACCCGCGTCGGCACGCCGAGGTCGGTCAGCTGCACGCGACCGACGAACTCCTGGTACAGCGTCTCCTCGAACGGCTTCTGCACCGCCGTCATCGCCGCGGTGTAGGCGTTCTCCGCCGCGAGATGGGCACGCACCTCGGGGCTGTCCTTGGCGCGCAGCCAGAAGTAGGGATCTTCGAAGCGGGCGCCGTGCCACTCCTGGACGTGCGGCACCTGCTTGGCGACCGGCGGGCGAGGGGCATCCTGGGCCCGCGCGATCGCGGTGGAGAGAACGAGCGCGAGGCTCGCGACGAGAAGGGATGGATGGTAGGCCATGACGAGCGGCGCTCGTGGCCAACATCAGGTTCGCCCTGTCGACGGCCGCTGCAGCGCGAACGCCTTCTCTAGCACGTTCCGATCGTCACGGCACCTCGATCGCGATCGAAGTGCGTTGGCCGGCGAACAGCTCGACGGCGCGCGACGCGATCACTTCGGCGCCGCGGCGCACGCGCACGAACGCGGGGCCGGCGGTGACGTAGGACAGCCGGAACACGCCGTTGTCGTCGCCGACCGCGCGTTCGCTCGGGCCGCATGGATCGACCAGCACCTCGAGGCCGCGAAGCGGCACACCGGCGCGCTGCACGGCGACGTCGAGCGACGCCGGCGGCTGCAGCTCGAGCCGCAGTTCACTCGGCACCGCCCCGGCGACGAACGTGTGGTGAACGGCGGCGGGGCCGTCGTGCACGACGAGCGTCCACGGCGCGTGCCGCGGCTCGTCGAGCCACTGCTCGCCGTCCGCGGCGCGCAGCTGCACCAACTCCCGCACGATCGTGTCGTCCTGCAGGCGCCACCACTCGCACCACGGGAACGCGGCGTCGCGACCGTTCCCGCCGACGATCTCAAGACGCACCCCGGTGGCGCGCGAAGGCTGCGGTTCACGCCAGACGAGCACCACGTCCTGCTGGCCCGCGGCGACCTCGACAGATTCCCCACCTTCGCTCGACAGGCGCCAGCGCGAGCCAATCGGCAATTCGAACGCGAACCGTCCGTCGGCGCCGGCCTCCGCGCGGTAGATCACCCTCTCGCCACGCCCCTCGCCCTCCGCCTGCACGGGTCGTCCCGCGGCCGGAGAGCCATCGACGCCCACGGCCCGACCACCCGTCGCCACCATCGCAGACAACTGCAGCACCACGTCCCGGCGGCTCTGCCCAGGTGCGAACGTGATGTCGACGGCCGGCGAGGTGCGATTCCCCATCCATGCATGCGCGCGTGTAGGGGACTTCGTGGTGGTCGCGACGAACGAACCGTCGGCGCGGACAGCGAACGATTGATCCCCGACGAGCACGAACGGGATGGGCCCACCCGAACTCCAACCGCCGAAGGCCGGGACGTCCTTCCCCACGACCGGCGCTCCGTGCTCGTCGAGCACGACGCCGTGCACCGCGTAGCGATCCGGCGCCGCCAGCACGACCTCGAGCCCGTCGACGACCACTTCCTTCTGCTCCGGCACTCGCCATTCGCGATCGTCGCGCGCCCACAGCTTCAGGGTCGCTCCCGCGGCCGCTTCGAACCCGAATGTGCCGTCGTCGCCGACCTCGATCGGCTGCACCGGCGCCACCACGCCGACTTCGGTGCGCTGCACGAGCAGTTCCCCCTCCACGAGGACGACCAGCCGGCCGACCGCCGGATCGCGCAGTTCGACGCGGCCGCGCACCCAGACCGGCCGCAGCAGCGGCAGCACCAGCACCGTGTCGCCGCGCGGCACCTGCACCTGGATGCTGGTGCCGATGCCGTCGTGGTGCGCGCGCACCCAGAGATGGCCTTCGCGCGCGGCGAACCCGCAGGTGCCGTCGGCGCGCGTCGTGCCGCGTGCG
>CANGSN010000056.1 GCA_947455805.1 Planctomycetota bacterium | reverse complement strand
TCACGCCGCCGCCGCCGAGCGCCGAGCCGGAGACGGCGGCGCCGGCACACGCGGCCCAAAGCAGGCCGCACGGCAGCAGCGGCGTGGCGAAGCCGAGCAGGCCGGCGCGGATCGTCGGCGACAGGCCGCGCGACTTCGTCATCGCGCGCTGCAGCAGTTGGCCGAGACCGGGGATCTTCAACGCGCCGCGTTCGCCGAGCAGCGCCAGCACCACGAGGCCCGCGGCGAGCACGAACGACACCCACGCGGTCGGCGTACCGAGTTGTCCGCTGCCGAGGGTCGCACCGATCCCCCCGAGTCCTACGCCGACCGCCCCATACGAGATCGTGCGAAGCACGTGATACGCCATCGCCCCTCTGGCTCCTCCCTGGAAGCAGAGGGCGAGCGGGCCGCACATGCACGCGCAGTGCAGCGAGTTGGCCGCGCCGAAGACGAAACTTTCGAACCAGGGTGTCATTGGCTGATCTTGTGAGGCTCCGACCGGAAGTCTCTGCGACGGAACTACCGTCGCGCCCCCGCATTTCAGCGGAGGACGCGATGGTGGTCGCGAAGGGAGACTCGGGGTGTAAGCACTGTGGCCTAGCGGTGCCGACCGAACGACGTAGCTCGCCGTTCTGTTGTGCGGGGTGCGAGGCGGTGCACGGCCTGCTGCAGGAAGAAGGCCTGCTGCGCTTCTACGACCTCGGTGGCCGCGCCACCGGTGCGGTCGGCAGCGTGCCGAAGGCGGCCGCGTTCGACTGGCTGCCCGAACTCGAGGCGACGTCGGCGTGCGGTTCGCCTGCTGGGGCCGGCGCGCCTTCCGGAGCTGGTGCTTCGGTGCGCCTCGTGCTCGACGTGCAGGGCCTGCGGTGTGCGGCGTGCGTCTGGTTGCTGCAGACGGTGTGGAAGCGCATCGCCGGCGCGCGCTCGCTGCACGTGGCGCCGTCGCTCGGCCAGGCGACGCTGCTCTACGAGGCCGACAGCGGAGCAGCGGCCGCGTTCCTGCAGAAGGCGGCGAGCCTCGGCTATCCGATGGCGCCGCCGAGCCGCAAGCTCGCGCGCGACACCGGCCTCCTGGTGCGCCTCGGCATCTGTGCGGCCATCGCGATGAACGCGATGATCCTCGCCGTCAGCCTCTACTTCGGGCTCGACGAAGCGGTCGCCGACGCGTCGCTGCGGTCGCTCTTCGGCTGGGTGTTGCTCGGCCTCGGCACGGTCAGCGTGCTGGTCGGTGGCCCGGTGTTCTTCCGCTCGGCGATCGCCGGCCTGCGCGTGCGCGTCGTGCACATGGATCTGCCGATCTCGCTCGGCCTGCTGCTGGCGTGGGCGGGTTCGGTCTACGGCCAGCTGACCGGCGGTGCGACCTACTTCGACACCGTCGCCATCTTCATCGCGTTCATGCTCGGCGGCCGCTTCCTGCAGCAGCGCACGCTGAGCCAGAGCCGCGACCAGGTTCTGGCCGACGACGGCGCCGAGCACATGCGCGCGCGGCGGCTCGCCGACGACGTCGTGCAGCTGGTGCCGGTGCAGCAGCTGCGCGTCGGCGACGAACTGCTGCTGGCCCCGGGCGACCTGGTGCCGGTGCGCGCCATGGTGCAGGACGACGTCGGCAGCTTCTCGCTCGACTGGATCTCTGGCGAGAGCGAGCCGCGTGCGTTCCAGCGCGGCGAAGACGTGCCGGCGGGCGCGTTCCAGGCTGGCCAGAAGGCGGTGCGTGCCATCGTGCGCGCCGACTACGCCGCGTCGGGCCTGTCGCAGCTGCTCGGGCAGGACCCGATCGACCGCGAGGAGACGCACGGCCGCGTGCGCTTCTGGCACGTGCTGAACCGCAGCTACGCGCTCGGCGTGCTGGTCGCGGCGACCGTCGGGGCGCTGCTGTGGGCGTGGATCGATCCGAGCCAGTCGCTGCCGGTGGCGGTGTCGGTGCTGGTCATCACCTGTCCGTGCGCGATGGGCATCGCCACGCCGCTGGCCTTCCACCTGGCGCTGGCGCTGTTGCGGCGCAAGGGCGTGTTCGTGCGCACGCGCAGCCTGCTCGACAAGGTGCGCGTCGTGCGCCAGGTCGTGTTCGACAAGACCGGCACGGTGACGTTCGGTGGCCTGCGCGCGCGCGCGCACGGCGAAGTGCCCGCCGCCGCGCTGCCGGTGCTGGCGACGATGGTCGCGTCGAGCAACCACCCGGTCAGCCAGGCGGTGTTGGCGACGTTGCCGCAGGCGCCGTTCCGCGCCGACGTCACCGTCGAGGAACTGCCGGGCCAGGGACTCGCGGCAAGCGCCGACGGCAAGCAGTGGCGCCTCGGCGGCCGTGCGTTCTGCGGCGTGCCTGCGGCGAGCAATCCGCGGCGCGAGTGCGTGTTCGCCTGTGACGGCGAGCTGGTCGCGGTGTTCGACCTCGAAGAGGACTTCCGCGCCGGCGCCGCCGACGAGGTCGCAGCGCTGCAGCGGCGCGGCCTGTCGGTGCACCTGATGTCGGGCGATCGCCAGGACCGCGTGCAGCGCGCCGCCGAACTGCTCTCTGTGCCGGCGGCGAACGCGCGGGGCGGCATGGCGCCGGCCGACAAGGCCGCGGCCGTGCAGGCGCTCGACCGCCACGACCTGATGATGGTCGGCGACGGCCTCAACGACGCGCCGGCGTTCGCCGCCGCGTTCTGCGCCGGCACCCCGGCGATGGACCGCCCGGTGCTGCCAGCACGCGCCGACTTCTGCTTCCGCGGGGCGCAGGCCGGTGCCGTGCGCGCGCTGTTCGAGGTCGCCGATCTGCACGCCGGCGTGGTGCGCACCAACCTCTCGTTGGCGCTGCTCTACAACACGATCACCCTCGTCCTGTGCTTCCTGGCGGCGATGACGCCCGTGCTCTGCGCGGTGCTGATGCCCATCAGTTCGCTCGCCCTCGTCCTGCACACCACCGTCCGCTTCCAGCGGGCGCGGAGGTCCGCGTGAGCATCGTTCCCGTGCTGCTGTTCTGCAGCCTCCTGCTGGTGGTCGGCTCGGTCGTGCTCTTCGTCTGGTCGGCGAAGCAGGGCGACTGCCACGAAGCCGACCGCCTCTGCCTCCTGCCGCTCGAGGACGACACCACGTCGTCGTCGCCCGGCGCCTCGCCATCCACCACTCCAACCTCTCCCGAACCTAGGTAAGACGCATGCACTCCGCCACCGTCACCGAAACCCGCAAGGTCGTCTACGACGACGGCACCGTGCGCGGCTTCGTCTGGGCGAGCATCGTGTTCGGCGTGATCGGCCTGCTGGTCGGTCTCGTCATCGCGCTGCAGCTCAGCTTCCCGGCGCTGAATCTCGGCATCTCGTACACGTCGTTCGGCCGCCTGCGGCCGCTGCACACGAACGCCGTCATCTTCGCCCTCGTCGGCAACATGATGTTCGCCGGCGTCTACTACAGCACCCAGCGCCTGCTGAAGACGCGCATGGCGTCGGACCTGCTCAGCAAGGTCCACCTGTGGGGCTGGCAGGCGATCATCCTCGGCGCCGCGATCACGCTGCCGCTCGGCATGACGCAGGGCAAGGAGTACGCCGAGCTCGAGTGGTTCCTCGACCTCGCGGTCGTCGTCGTCTGGGTCGCCTTCGCGGTGAACTTCTTCTGGACGCTCGCGATCCGCAACGAGAAGAACCTCTACGTCTCGATCTGGTTCTACATCTCGACGGTGTTGACGATCGCGGTGCTCTACCTCGTCAACAACATGTCGCTGCCGGTCACCGGCACGAAGAGCTACGGCGTGTTCGCCGGCGCGCAGGACGCGCTGACGCAGTGGTGGTACGGCCACAACGCGGTCGCCTTCTTCCTGACGACGCCGATCCTCGGGATCATGTACTACTTCCTGCCGAAGGCGGCGGACCGGCCGGTGTTCAGCTACCGGCTGTCGATCGTGCACTTCTGGGCCCTGGTGTTCATCTACATCTGGGCCGGCCCGCACCACCTGCTGAACACCGCACTGCCCGACTGGGCGCAGTCGCTGGGCATGCTGTTCAGCCTGATGCTGTGGGCGCCGTCGTGGGGCGGCATGCTGAACGGCCTGCTGACGCTGCGCGGCGCGTGGCACAAGGTCCGCACCGATCCGGTGCTGAAGTTCTTCGTCGCCGGCGTCACCTTCTACGGCATGGCGACGTTCGAGGGCCCGCTGCTCTCGATCAAGGCGGTGAACTCGCTCAGCCACTACACCGACTGGATCATCGGCCACGTGCACAGTGGCGCGCTCGGTTGGAACGGCTTCATGGCCGCGGGCATGTTTTATTGGCTCGTGCCCAAGCTGTTCGGCACCAAGCTGCACAGCACGAAGATGGCCGACTGGCACTTCTGGCTCGGCACCGTCGGTATTCTCATCTACGTCGCGGCGATGTGGGTCTCCGGCATCAGTCAGGGCCTGATGTGGCGCGCCGAGACTGCAGAAGGCGCTCTCCAGTACCCGGACTGGAACGCGGTGATCAACAGCCAGCAGCTCATGTACGTGGCCCGCAGCATCGGCGGCGGCCTCTACCTCGTCGGCTGGTGCATGATGGCGTGGAACCTCGTGGCCACCGCGATGTCGGGCCGCGCCGTCACCGTGGAGACCGAAGTCACCGTCACCCGTACGGCGCCGCTGGCCGGCGAACCGACGGCGATGCAGCTGCTGGGCAGCAAGCCGGTGGTCGTCAGCGTGCTCGGCATGATCGCGGCGACGATGTTCGGCTATCCCAACATCGGCCTCGCGGTGCTCGGCCTCGTGCTGTTGCTGGCGATCGTCGCTTTCGCGGCCGGCATGCTGAAGAAGTCGATCGGCGACGGGCGCCACACCTGGCACGAGTACATCGAGGCGCGCCCGCTGGCGTTCTCGGTGCTGACGTTGATCGCCGTGCTGGTCGGCGGCCTCTACGAGCTGCTGCCCGGACTCGTCACCGACAAGGCGGTGCCGTTGACCGCCGCCGGTGAAGTCTGCGTCAAGCCCTACACGCCACTCGAGCTGGCGGGCCGCGACATCTACGTGCGCGAAGGCTGCTACGTCTGCCACTCGCAGATGATCCGGCCGTTCCGCAGCGAGACGCTGCGCTACCGCCAGGACGACACGCGCTTCTTCGGCGGTCCGAGCCGCCTCGAGGAGTCGATGTACGACCACCCGTTCCAGTGGGGCAGCAAGCGCACCGGTCCGGATCTGGCGCGTGTCGGCACCAAGTACGACGAAGCTTGGCACTGGGACCACATGATGGACCCGCGCTACGGTGCCGACTGGAGCATCGGCCAGAGCATGTCGATCATGCCGGCGTATCCGTGGCTGTTCGACAGCACGGTCGCGGTCGACGGCGTGGCCGACAAGATGCGCGTGCTGAAGAAGCTCGGTACGCCCTACAGCGACGAGCAGATCGCGAAGGCCGCAGCGGACTACCGCGCGCAGGCCGACGTCGTGATCGGCAACCTGGCGAAGAAGGAGAAGACCGGTGCCAAGCAGGACACCGAGATCATCGCCGTCATCGCCTACCTGATGCGGCTCGGTCGCAACCTGGAACCGGCGAACGGCAAGAGCGCCTCGATCGAAGGAGGCAGGTGACATGCTCCGCGAGTTCCTGAACAGCCTCGGCAGCGCCGGGCTCTACGCGTTGCCCCTCGTCGCGATGGGCATCTTCCTCGCCATGTTCCTCGCCGTCCTCGTGCGCACGAGCCAGAAGGCGCGCGCGCCCGAGTACCGGCGCATGGCCGACCTGCCACTGCAAGACGACATCAAGGGGAGCAACTTGTCATGAGCGCCGATCCAATCCGTGGACACAGCTACGACGGCATCGAGGAGTTCGACAATCGCCTGCCGAACTGGTGGCTGTGGACCTTCTACCTCGCTTGCATCTTCTCGGTCGGCTACTGGCTCTTCCATCACACCGTCGGCACCGGTGATCAGCCGATCGAGGCCTACGCCATCGAGCAGAAGGTCGCGTCGGAGCGCATGGCGGCGCAGGCGGCCAACAATCCGATCACCGAAGAGATGCTGCTGAAGCTCTCGAAGGAGCCCAGCTTCGTCGCCGAGGGCAAGAAGCTCTTCGAGGACGCCAGCAAGTGCGCCTTGTGCCACGGCCCCGCGGCCAACGGCACGACGGCGATGAAGACGCCGGCGATCGGGCCGAACCTGACCGACGACCACTGGATCTACGGCAGCAAGCCGATGGACGTCTACACGACGATCCTGAAGGGCCGCGTGATGCCCGATCCGCAGCGCAAGTCGATGGGCGGCATGCAGTCCTGGGAGATGTTCGGAGCCGACTTCGTGCTCAAGACCACGGCATTCGTCTTGTCAGTCAAGAATACGAATGTTCCAGGTGGCAAGGCTCCGGAGACCTACGCGGTCAAGGAACCTTGAGCCAGGGAACGAAATGACGCACCGTCCCGCGCATTCAGGAGCCCATGAGCCAGGATGACCCCCACGCGCAGCCGACCGGGGCCACTGGCCCCGGCGGCGTTTACCGGCCCGGCGGTGGCGCAGGCGTCGGCGCTGCGACCCCGAGCAAGCCCGTCGTGCAGAAGGGCAAGCAGGTCGTGCGCCGCCCGGACGTCGACACGCTGTTCAGCATCAACCCGGACGGCTCGCGCAACGCGATCCACCCGGCCGACGTCTCCGGCCGCTTCCAGCGTCGCAAGCACGTCTTCTTCTTCGTGCTGATCGCGATCTACCTGGTGATGCCGTGGCTGCGCGTCGGCGGGCACCCGGCGCTGCTGATCGACATCCAGTCGCGGCACTTCTACCTGTTCGGGCACACGTTCAACGCCCAGGACTTCTGGTTCGCGTTCTTCTTCGTCACCGGCCTCGGCTTCACGCTGTTCGTCGTCGCCGCGCTGTTCGGCCGCATGTGGTGCGGCTACGCGTGCCCGCAGACCGTGTTCCTCGAGGGCGTGTTCCGCCGCATCGAGCGCTGGATCGAAGGGCCCGCTGCCGCGCGCGCGAAGCTCGACAAGGCGCCGTTCGCGCAGAAGGCCGTGCGCCGCGGCCTGAAGCTGGCGGTGTTCGCCGTCATCTCGGCCGTCATCACCCACAGCTTCCTCGGCTACTTCATGCCGGTCGAAGTGCTGGTCGAGGCGGTGACGTCGTCGCCGAGCAAGCACCCGACGGCGTTCACGTTCATGCTGGTCGCGACCGGCATCCTGTTCGTCAACTTCACCTGGTTCCGCGAGCAGCTGTGCATCGTCGTCTGCCCGTACGGCCGCTTGCAGGGCGCGCTCTACGACCCCGACACGATCCTCGTCGGCTACGACCACAAGCGCGGCGAGCCGCGCGGACCGGCCGGCAAGCAGGGCAGCGGCGATTGCGTCGACTGCTACCGTTGCGTCGCCGTGTGCCCGACCGGCATCGACATCCGCAACGGCACGCAGCTCGAGTGCGTCGGCTGCGCCAACTGCATCGACGCCTGCGACGACGTCATGGCGAAGCTCGGGCGGCCGCAGGGCCTCGTGCGCTACGACAGCCTGCGCGGCTTCGAGACCGGGGCACGGCGCTTCGTGCGCGGCCGTGTGTTCCTCTACGTCGTGCTGATGTTCGCCGGCATCGGCGCCTTCGCCTTCGCCCTGACGCGGCAGCGGCCGTTCGAAGCGTCCCTGGCGCGCGCGCGCGGCTCGGCCTACTCGCTCGAGGGCGAGCGCGTGCACAACTCGTTCGAGCTGCAGCTGATCAACAAGCGGCCGTCGGCGCGCAAGTTCACGCTGCGCGCCTCCAGCGCACCGAACATCGAGGTCGTGATCGGGGCCAGCGAACTGGAGCTGCAGTCGCTCGAGGACCGGCGATTCGTCGTGCACGCGTTCGTGCCGAAGGCCGAGTTCAAGGCCGGCCTGCGCGTCGAGGTCACGGTGACCTGCGACGAGCCGGAGGGTGAGGACCTGGTGCGCGTGGCCACGGCGCCGCTGCTGGGCCCGACCTCGATCCGGCACTGAACCAGTTCGCCCGCTGGGCGACCTGGTCCAGCGTCTCTCCAGGACGCCGCAACGCGGGGTCCACAACCGCGAGGTCGCCGCATCGGGCCCCGCTGCGGCGCCCATTCGGGCAGCCCGCCGGCCCCGTCACTCGTGCGGCGCCATCGGCAGCCAGACGTGGAACGCCGTGCCCTGGCCTGGCGTGCTCTCGACCTCGATGGTGCCGCCGTAGCCATCGACGATGCTCTTGCTGATCGACAGGCCGAGCCCGGTGCCGCCACGCGCGCGCTTCGTCGTCACGAACGGTTCGAACACGCGCAGTCCGAGTTGCTCTGGCAGGCCCGGTCCGTTGTCGCGCACCGTCGTCGTCACGCCGCCGCGCTCGGCCCGGGCGCTCAGCCGCACCGAGCGCACGTCGCGCTCGACCGACATCAGCGCGTCCTTGGCGTTGATCAGCAGGTTCAACAGGACCTGCTGCAGCCGCTGCGGTCGCGCCAGCACCTGCGGCACGTCATCGGCGACCTCGACCTGCAGGCGCAGGCCGTGGCGCTTCCAGTTCTCGCCGAGCAAGCGCAGCGTGCGCTGCACGACCTCCGAGATCGACGTCGGCTGTGGCGAGTCGCGGTCGTCGCGCGCGAACTGCAGCAGGTCGCCGACGATGTCGGCGATGCGCTTGCCTTCTTCGATGATCACCTGGCAGTTCGACGCGGTGTCGTCGCCGTCCTGGATCAGCTGCGCGCAGTTGATGACGGTGTTGATCGGGTTGTTGATCTCGTGCGCGACGCCGGCCGCGAGCTCGCCGACGGCGGCAAGGCGTTCGGCCTGCGCCAGCTTGGTCTGCATGTCCTTGCGATCGCTGATGTCGCGGATCACCGCGGTGAAGAACCGGCGGCCGTCGTTCTGGCCCTCGCCGACCGACAGGTCGATCGGGAACTGGCTGCCGTCCTTGTGCAGGCCGACCACCTCGCGCCCGATGCCGATGATGCGCCGCTCGCCGGTCGTCAGGTAGCGATGCAGGTAGCCGTCGTGTTCCTGCTGGTAGGGGGCCGGCATCAGCAGGCTGACGTTGCGGCCGATCACCTCGTCGAGCGTGTAGCCGAACATGCGCTCGGCGGCGCCGTTGAACGTCTCGATGCGCCCCTGGGCGTCGATGGTGACGATGCCCTCGGTCGCGGTGTCTACGATCGCCTGCCAGCGCGCGGCGTGGCTGGCGGCGGTGGCCTGGGCCTCGGCGCGCTCGCGTTCGGCGTCGCTGACGCTGGCCTGCAGGGTGCGGCGCGTCGTGCGGTGTCGCCACGGGCGCAGCAGGGTCGCGCCCGTCATCGCGCCAGCGAACGTGTGCGCGGGCAGGTGCCAGGGACTGAGCGGGTCGACAGCCAGGGCGGCGACCCAGCTGATGACCGTGAGCGTCCAGGCGATGAGGAGGTGGCGCATGACGAGCGAGCGACCCTGGGTTCTCTCGGGGGGGGGGGTCTTCCTTAACGCCCCGGCGGCGAAGTCGTCTACGGCAAAGGTCGGTAAGGCCTACGAACTCCGGCTGAACGAGCCGTCCGTCCGGTGGCTGCCACAATCTCCCCCGTGATTCTCGCCCTCGCTCCCACAGGTCGCCGCTCATGGCCCGCATCGTCCTGATCGACGACGAGGCGCGTCTGCTGCAGACGCTCGCGCGCTTCCTCGAACAGCAGGGCCACGAGGTCCTGCGCGGCCCGAACTTCCAGGCCGTGGAGCAGCACCTGCGGCCGGGGCGCTTCGAGGTCCTGATCACCGACATCGTCATGCCCGACTTCGACGGCATGAAGGTGCTGCGCGAAGTGGTGGAGGCGCGGCAGTGCCAGGAGCCGGTGATCCTGATCACCGGCGAACCCAACCTGCAGACGGCGTCGGAGGCGGTGCGCCGCGGCGCGTTCGACTACATCAGCAAGCCGGTCACCAAGGACAAGCTGCTGGAGGCGGTGTCGCGCGGCCTGCGGCACGTGCAGCTGCTGCGCGAGCGCGATCAGGCGCGCCAGATGGAGATGCAGCTGCTGAAGAACCTGGCCGCCCTCGGCGAGTCGGCCTCGGTGCTGACGCACGAGATCCGCACGCCGATCACCAGCCTGCGCCACGCGCTGCGCGCCGTCGGCGAGAAGCTCGGCGTCGAGGATCGCGTGCTGATCGAGGAGTTCGTCGGCAACCTGAACCGCATCGAGCGCATGCTGGGCCAGACCTTGTCGTTCGCGAAGCCGCTGAAGCCCAACCGCCAGGACGTCGTCGTCGCCGAGCTGGTGCAGCGCGTCGTGCGCGAGGTCTCGGTGCTGCCGTCGTTCGCCGGCATGTCGGTCGACGTGCACTGCGACGCGGGCCTGCGTGCCCACTTCGACCCGCAGCTGGTCGGCGAAGTGCTGACCAACCTGCTGCGCAACGCCGCCGAGGCCTGCGGCGGCAAAGGCCACGTCGAACTGCGCGTCGAGCGCGCCGGTGACGGCCTCGCCGTGGACGTCGCCGACGATGGGCCCGGTGTGCCTCCGAACTTGCGCGAAGAAATCTTCAAGCCGTTCCGCAGTTCGAAGGACTATGGCACGGGCATCGGCCTCGCCTTCTGCCGTAAGGTGGTCGAGTCCCATGGCGGTGCGATCGAACTGGTCTCCCGGCCCGGGGACGGCGCGTGCTTCCACGTGTCGTTGCCACAGTCCCTGACCCAGGGCGCCAGGCCTTCCAGAGCAATCCAATGACCGACAAACAAGCGATCTCGATCCTGCTGATCGACGACCAGGCGATCGTCCGCGCGGCCTTCAAGTCGCTGTTGGAGCGAATCCCGCACTTCCGCGTCGTCGGCGACGCTCCTGACGCGCGCGCGGGTGTGGAGCTCGCCGGCAGGCTGAAGCCCGACGTCGCCATCCTCGACATCACCATGGCCGGCATGTCCGGCATCGACGCGGTCGGCCCGCTGAAGAAGGCGTCGCCGCAGACGCGCGTGCTGATGGCCTCGCAGCACGAAGGCATGAAGTTCGTCCAGCAGGCGCTGCAAGCGGGCGCCGACGGCTACCTGTCGAAGGACAGCGAGCCCGAGGAGCTGTCGCTGGCGATCGAGTCGATCCGTCGCGGCGACTCCTACCTGTCGCCGAAGGTCGCCAACGGCATCATGGCGCGCGCCGTGCGCGGTGAGGCGCCGACGCCGACCGACACCGGTTCGCTGTCGGTGCTGACGCCGCGCGAGCGCGAGGTGTTCCAGCTGCTGGCGCTCGGCAAGGCCAACAAGGAAGTGGCCGCCCTGCTGGGTCTGTCGCTCGGCACGGTCAAGAAGCACCGCGAGAACCTGCAGCGCAAGCTCGACTGCCACTCGGCGGCGGAGCTCGCCCGCCTCGCGATCCGCGAAGGCCTGCTGAACGTCTGACGGCCGCGCCTGCGGCCGGCAGCCGGCCGCAGGCGCGTTCGGGTCGGTCGCGCACGCGCCTGCTGGCGCCGTTCCGGTGCGGTCAGCCCGTTCTCGGCACTTCGTGCACGCTCAGCCGCCCGTGCCGCAGCCAGCCCGAGGTCAGCAGCCACGTGCGCGCATCCGCCACCGGCCGCACGACGGCCTCGATGCCGAGCACGGTGATCCGTTCGCGGAAGCCGTCGAACCACGGCGCCGACGTGAACGTGTCGACGGCCTGGGCCACGTGGACCTCGCGACCTTCGGTCGCGTGCTTCCTGCCGTTGCCGAACAGGTAGCGCAGCGCGTTCCGCACCTCGCGCGGCGACTTCAGGATGTGGTCGTGGTAGCGATCCGCGAACACGCTGCCGCGGCGTGCCCACAGCTTGTTCAGTGCCTTGG